>SKVX01000271.1 GCA_007129225.1 Halomonas sp. | reverse complement strand
TGCTGCCGTCGCTGGCCAAGTACTGGCACAACAAGCGCGGGCCCGGTTTCATGGCCGAAGCCATGGAGTGCCTGGGAGGCATCGGGTACGTGGAGGAGGCGCCGCTGGCGCGGCTCTACCGGGAGGCGCCGGTGAACTCGATCTGGGAGGGGTCGGGCAACGTCATGTGTCTGGACCTGCTGCGGGTACTGGCCCGCCACCCCGAATCGATCGAGGCGCTGCGGGCCGAGCTGACCGCGCCACGGGGGCAGCAGCCGGACTTCGATCTGGCGCTGGCCGGCCTGGAGCGCGACCTGGCCCTGCCCGCCGATGCCCTGGAGGCCAGGGCACGTTGGCTTGGCCAGCGCCTGGCACAGTGCCTGCAGGCGTCGCTGCTGCTGCGCCACGCCCCCCACGAGGTGGCCGAGACCTTCTGTCGCTCGCGCCTTGGCGTGGAAGCCAGCCCGGCCTACGGCGTGATGCCGGCCGACGCCCCGCTGGCGGCGATCCTGGCGCGGATCGGCGACTGATCCGAGGCCAGCTCGGGGATCATGTCGGCGGGCACCGGCCGCGACAGGCCGAAGCCCTGGACGTGGGTACAGCCGAAGCGCGCCAGGGTCGGCAGGCAATCGAGCTCCTCGACCCCTTCGGCCACCACCCGAATCCCCAGGCGACGCCCCAGCAGGGCAACCGCCTCGACGATGGCCGCATCCTGGGCGTCCTGCTGCAGGTGGCGCACGAAGCTGCGGTCGATCTTGAGCTCACTGATCGGCAGCATCTGCAGCCGCGACAGCGACGAGAAGCCCACGCCGAAGTCGTCCACCGAGACTTCCATCCCGTTGAGATGCAGCCGGGCGGCGATTTCCGAGCCCAGCAGCTCGTCATCCATGGCCGCGGTCTCGGTGATCTCGAGCACCACCAGGGGCGGCTCGCCCGGCTGGCGGTGTCGCGTCAGCGAGAGCAGCTGCGACTCCATCAGGTCATCGGCGGTAACGTTGACCGACAGCGACAGCACTACACCCATGCCCGCCCACTGCTCGGCATCGGCCAGCGCCTGCTCGAGTACGTGACAGGTCAGCCGCCGGCTCTGCCCGGCGGTGAGCATGGGCAGGAAGCTGGCAGGCCCGATAAGGCCGATCTCGGGATGCGACCAGCGCACCAGCGCTTCGACGCCGCTCAAGCGACCCGTGGCCAGCTCGAACTGTGGCTGGTAGTGAAGGGTGAGTTCGTTCCGCTCCAAGGCCCTATCGAGCTCAGCGGCGGAAAAGAAGGGGTCGTCCTCGGGGGCGATGGTCGGCTTGCGCCCCAGATGCAGCCGATCCAGCCGCTGACGCAGCTCGGCCATCCGCATCGGCTTGTCCAGAGAGCCGAGCATCTGCAGGCCCAGGGTGTGCCCCACCCGCTCGGCGATGCGCGAGATCTTGCGCTCGACGCCGCCGAGCAGCAGCACCCAGCCGCCGTAGCGCCGTTCGGCCAGCAGGCGCAACAGGGCTATGCCGTCCGGGTCGCCGAACTCCAGCCCCATGATGACCAGTTGAGGAGCACACTCGTCGATCTCTTCCAACAGCAGATCGACCCGACGGTAGCAGCGGCTCTCCATACCCAGCACATGCAGCTGGAGCGACAGAACTGCCACTACATCGGGATCCTCGTCCAGGACCACGGCCAGGGCGCGGTCATCCTCTTCTATCGACAAAACGTCCATGGGGGCTTCCGCTTTCGAATAGCCTTGAGGCTATCATCATCCCCGAGGCGAGGACGTGCCGGCTGTCAACGCTGTCAGCCGAGAGGGCCGACCACCACCCTCAGGGCAAGGGCCAGCAACATGACACCGGTGATGCGATGAATCCAGTGGGCGCGGCTCTGGAGCCAGGGCAGCACCCGGGAGTGAGACAGTGACACCGCCACCAGCACATACCAGCCACCGTCGATGAGCATGGCGGTGAGCACGATGATCGCCTTGGCCGCCAGGCTCATTTCCGGGGTGACGAACTGGCTGAGCAGAGCAATGAAGAACAGGATCAACTTGGGGTTGCCCAGCGCCACCAGCATGCCTTCCCGCGCTGCCTGGCTGCGGGTCGTGGCCATGCCCGTCGCCTCCAGGGCGCCGGCCCTGCCGGCACGTAATGCCTTGATGCCGAGCCAGGCCAGGTAGGCCGCCCCCGCCCAGGTGATGGCCTGGAACAGTGCCGGGAAACGCACGATCAACGCCCCCAGGCCCCAGACGGTCAGCAGGGCATAGAAGCCCACCCCCAGGGCATGAAAAAGCGCTGCCACCACCCCGGGGGCGCGACCTCCACCCAGGGTGTGGCGCAGCACCAGCGCCAGGCTGGGACCGGGAGACATGGCCCCCATGGCGCAGACCGCCACCAGCGACATCCATAGCGAAAACGGCATCCTGACCTTCTCCTCGATGCGGGCGACGCCGCTTCCAGCGTCGCCCATGACCTCAGCGGTGGAACTGCCCTTCCCGCTCAGGCTGCCACAGGATGGCATCGATACGCAGCTTGGTCTCGCCACCACCAGGCAGCGGCCAGTCGATGACGTCACCGATACGCAGGCCGATCAGCCCTGCGCCGATGGGCGCCATCACCGAGATGCCGTCTTCGGTCTGAGCGAGGGCATGGGGATAGACCAGGGTACGAATGATCTGCCGGTTGCGGTTCAGGTCGGTGAACTGCACCTGGCTGTTCATGCTGACCACATCCTCGGGGATGTCTTCCGGGTCGACCACCTGGCCCCGCTCGAGCTCCTCCTCAAGGCAGTCGGCGACGAAGCGGTCCTTGTCGTCTGCCTGGTCGATCAGGCGCTGCAGGCGATCGGCATCCAAACGATTGATGAGAATGGGTGGACGGGGTGACATGATGACCTCCTTATGGCCGGTCAGCGACAGGCGTTCGCGCTGCCGACCCTACAACTAAAACAGCCCTTCGCCCGCATTGGGGAGAAGGACTGTAACGATGGCGACATGATAAGCCCGACGGCGGGCGTTGTCAGGTCCTTACGACCGCTTTCGGCGGCTCGTCAGGATTACCACGACGCCAAGCACAGCCAGCGTCAGCCCGACGAACAGCGCCGGATTCTGGGTCTGAAAGCCGAACAGGGTCAAACCTACCCCCAGCACGATCAATGCTGCGGCGAACCACTTCACACCCATGACGCACTCCTCGCAATTCAGTATAGCCGCCAGCATGACGTCGATTCTGAGGCACATCAAGGAAATAGCGGAAGGTTCACATCACGCCGAGGGTCTCCAGCGCCCTGCGGGTCACCTCGAAGGGCACGTAGAGCGCCTCCGGGCTGAGGTTGAGCACCACCATCAGCAGGGCAAAGGTCACCGCGCAGCCGATGAGGAAGCTCACCACGTGAAAGCCACGCCGCCCGGCCACCTCGACCGGGCGGCCTCTGCCTCGATGCGCCCGGGGTGGAAAGCCCGCCTCGTCGGCGAACTCCTCGTCGGCGCCTGCGCGGCCACGCCTCAACCACCCCGGCGGCGGCCGGCCGTCACGCCGGTCTCCCTCCTTCCAGCTCTCCTCCCGATCTTCCATCCCCATGCTCGCACCCCCGCCGGTATCGCTATGGCTCTACATTATCATAGCGGTGGTTGTGGCTCGGGTGATGGAAAAGCAGGAGGCGTGATGCGTCAGGTCGGGGAAGTGAGTGCCAGTCGCCCTGATGACGGCGGTCAGCGACCATCGGCGAGCTGGCTGGCGAAATCGTGGTTGACGTCGCGATGTTCGGCTTCATCGGCCCGCACCGCCTCGACCACCTCGCGAAGGCGAGCATCCGCCGGTAGCTTCCAGTAATTGATGGCGATCT
>SKVX01000290.1 GCA_007129225.1 Halomonas sp. | reverse complement strand
GGGCTGATGGGCTCCAAGCCCTACTGCGCCTCCGGGAAGTACATCGACCGTATGTCCGACCACTGCCGCCACTGCCGCTTTGACCCGAAGCTCATCATCGGCAAAGGCGCCTGTCCACTGAACAGCCTCTACTGGGGCTTTCTGGAGCGACACACCGAGGCGCTCGCCGGCAACCCGCGCATGGCACTGATCTACGGCTCGCTGGGGAGGATGAACGAAACGAAGCGCGCAGCGATCCGTGACCAGGCAAGTGCTTTCCTGGCCCAGTTGCCGCGAGCAACTGCCTGGCCTGACGACGGTGAGGAGCAGCGCATTCAACACATGACCGGCTATGCCGAGGAGTCTCCATGAGCCGACACGAAACCCTGGCCGCCAAGGCCCCGGTGACCCTCTTCCATGACGGCCACTGCCCGCTATGTCAGCGGGAGGTGGCCTGGCTGGCCCGTCACCCCCACCGTGGGCGAGTTGATCTGGTGGATATCCAGGCCCCGGATTTCGACCCCGGGCCGCTGGGCAAGTGCTTTGCCGACATGATGGGCAAGCTTCATGTCCGCGATGCCAAGGGGCGCTGGTTCATCGGAATGGACGCCAGCCGCGCCCTCTATGCCGTGCTGGGCTATCGCCGCCTAGTCTGGCTGAGTACCCTGCCGGGGCTGTCGGCAGTGATGGATGGGGGATACCGGTGGTTTGCCCGCCGCCGCGTGCGCCTGGGACGCTGGGTGGCGAGACGGCGGAAGTCACGTCACTAACGACGTTATCGAGACGGCAACCGCAACTGAACGACTCCAAGGCAATGGCCAGGCGTCGAACCTGCCAATGCGCATTTGGTGGATTCCGGATGCAGTGCGCGCTATGGGGCGATAAGGATACCGCCGCCTGCCAGGACGACCACCACCGCCCAGGCGGGCAGCTTCCATACGCTGAGCAGCAGAAAGCCCATCAGCGCCAAGGCAAACTCATAGGGGCCGAGAATGGCGCTGGTCCAGACCGGCTGGTAGAGGGCGGCACCAAGGATACCCACGACTGCCGCATTGGCCCCCCGCATCAGCGCCTGGGCGCTGTCCCAGCGACGGAATCGATTCCAATGAGGCAGCACCGCCACCAGCAACAGCAACCCGGGCAGGAAGATCATCACCAGCGCCAGGGCGGCAACGAACAGGCCGCCGCCGAGCGGTGCCATTACCGCTCCCAGATAAGCGGCAAAGGTGAACAGCGGTCCCGGCACGGCCTGGGCGGCACCATAGCCGGCCAGGAAGTCGTCCGGGCTCACCCAGCCGGACTGGACCACCTCGGCTTCCAGCAGCGGCAGCACCACATGCCCGCCGCCGAATACCAGGGCGCCGGCGCGATAGAACGCATCCATGACCCCCAGGGTGGCGGAGGGGCTGGCCCAGGCCAGCAGCGGCAGGCCGATCAGCAGGGCAACGAAGAAGAGTCCTGCCAGGTGGCCTGCGCGGGCCGAGACGGGCAGCGGCAGATCGTGGACGCCGGCCTCGGCGTGGGCACGACACAGCGCCATGCCAGCCAGGGCGCCAAGGACGATAGCCGCCACCTGCCCCTGGGGGCCGCTGACCAACACCACGGTGAATACCGCAGCCAGGGCGATGCCGGCGCGCCGACGATCCGGGCAGAGGCTACGGGCCATGCCCCAGACGGCGTGGGCGACGATGGCCACGGCCGTCACCTTGAGGCCATGGATGATGCCCTGGCTGACGGGACCCTCGAGTACGGCAGCACCCAGGGCGAACAGTACCAGCACGACAGCCGAAGGCAGGGTGAAGGCCACCCAGGCCGCCGCGGCACCCCAGGGGCCTGCGCGCATCAGCCCCAGGGCAAAGCCCACTTGGCTGCTGGCCGGCCCCGGCAGGAACTGGCACAGCGCCACCAGGTCGGCATAGGCCTGCTCCGAGAGCCAGCGACGGCGTTCTACAAACTCGGTGCGAAAATAGCCAAGGTGGGCGATGGGGCCACCGAAGGAGGTCAGGCCCAGCAGCAGGAAGGCGCTGAAAACGTCTCTGATGCGCCCTGCCGGAAGTGATGGATGGCTCATCGACCGGGGTCCTTGTCATCATTTTGCGAGGTGTCGGTTTTTACTACCACCCATGCGGCGCTGGTTGACGGACCATGCAAGCAGTGCAGCCCAGGTCATGGGCTCGATTACCGGATCATTGGGCTTCGACGAGCGTACCGATATCCTGCCAGTACTCAAGAGCACGCGACCCTATGGCCGGCCTTGAGGCCGGCCATATGTCGTTAAGGGCTTGTGACGCATCGCCCGATGTGTGGCTCAGAAAGTCTCCCACTCCTCCACATTCGATGATGCGCTGCGGGAGGTGGACGATGCCCGGCTCCCCGCAAGGCTTGCCAGTGCCGGACGGTCGCCCGTGATATTGCTCTTCTGAAGGATGGCCTGCAGATTTGACCCGTTGCCGGTGGAGCCTTCGCGGATGGCCTTGATCTCGGCCTCCGAGAGAAAAGCCTGAGCACTGTGGGAGAGCGCATGGATCTCCCGCTGCAATGACTCGGTTGAGCGATTGTAGGTATGCATGGCCACCGAGCTCTCCTGGGTGCCCTGGTCAATCTGGGTGATCGCCTGGCTGATCTGGCCGATGCCGTCGCTCTGCTCCTCGCTCGCCGCACTGATTTCACCCATCAGGTCGTTGACCCGCTGACTGGCCCCACGGATGCGCTCCATGGCCTGTTCGGCGTCGAGGGTATGCTTCTCGCCCTCACCGATGCCCTCGCGGGCACGCTGGATCAGCTCCTGGACCTTCTTGGCGGCCTCTGCCGACTGGCTGGCAAGCTTTCTCACCTCCTGGGCGACCACCGCAAAGCCGCGACCGTGCTCGCCCGCCCGGGCCGCTTCCACCGACGCATTGAGTGCCAGGATGTTGGTCTGGAAAGCGATGGAGTCGATAGTGCCGACGATTCCGGCCATGTTCTCGGCCTGGCGTGTGATCTCCTGCATGGAGGTGGTCAGCTGGCGCATCACCTCATTTGCTTGGTCGACCTCTTTCAGGTTGCCCGTCGAAGCCTGACTGGCCAGCCGGGCATTCTCGGCACTCTGGGAAACGGTAGTGGAGATCTCTTCGGTGCTGGCGGCGGTCTGTTGCACCGCGGCGGCCTGCTGCTCGATGCGGCTGGCCATGGCGGAGTTGCTGTCGAGCAGCTCGTTGACCGAGGGGCGCACCACACCGACCCGCTGATTGATCTCGCCGATCAGGAAGGTGAGAGAGCGGCGCATGAAGTTCAGCGACTCCAGGGTCTGACCCACCTCGTCCTTGCCGTTCTTCGGCATCGGGGACTTGAGGTTGCCCGCCGCCACCTGCAGGGTAAAGTTATTGGCGTTGATCAGGCTACGGCGTACATAGGCGGCAAGCCGCACACCCAGGAGCGCCACGATCAGTCCACCGAGCAATGCAATGACGGTGAAGATCCAGCCCAGTTGCTCCTCGAACCTAACGTCGAAGGCGGCGTTCTCCGCCCACTGGGCAAGCTCGTCCTGCAGTACGTCGAGCTCGGCAATGACCGGACTCGATTCCTGCTGCACGAAGCGGGTGAAAGCCGCCTCGGCCTGCTGGATACGCCCAGCCTGCAGGTGATTGGCGATCTCCACCATGGTGCCGTTGGAGAGCCTGGCCATCCGTGCCTCCAGCTCGCTACTCACCGGGATGTCGTGAGCAGAGAGTTCGGCACTCAGGTCGCTCCAGGCACCGGCAAGGCCACTCGCCGAGTTGGACACCACGGAGACTACCTGCGCCGTGTCGGCGCCATTGCCGCCAGTGATGCCGGAAAGCAGCGCCTGCTGGCCCAGG
>SKVX01000529.1 GCA_007129225.1 Halomonas sp. | reverse complement strand
GATGATCCTGGCCCTGTTCATGACCTACCTGATCCTCTGGTCGCTGCTGAAGGGCAACCGCCAGGGCCTGACCGGAGACGACGAGTCGTCGATGCCCCTGGCCGAGAAGCTTCGCCATACGCTATCGCTGATACCGGTCCTGCTGCTGATCGGCGGTATCATCGTGTCGATCTACGGCGGCCTGGCCTCGCCCACCGAGGCCGCAGCCGTCGGTGTGGTGCTCTCCATCGTGATCGCACGCTGCACCGGCAGCTTCGGCCTTGCCACCTTCAAGGCGTCGCTCTTTGCGGCGGTCCGTACCGCCTGCATGATTGCCTTCATCATTGCCGGTGCCTCGTTCCTCACCTCGGCCATGGGCTTCACCCAGGTTCCCATGCAGTTGGCCCGGGCCATCGGCGAGATGGGGCTATCCCCCACCATGCTGCTGGTGGCCCTGACCCTGCTGCTGCTGATAATGGGCTGCTTCCTCGACGGCATTTCGCTGATCTTGCTGGTAACGGCCATCCTGATGCCCCTGGTCAGCGCCGCGGGCTTCGACCTGATCTGGTTCGGGATCTACCTGGTCGTCGTGGTGGAAATGTCGCAGATCACCCCGCCGGTGGGTTTCAACCTGTTCGTGATCCAGGGGCTGACCGGCAAGGATATCGTCACCATCACCAAGGCGACCCTGCCCTTCTTCCTGTTGATGATGTTGTCCATCGCACTGCTGTACATCTTCCCGGAAATCGCCCTCTACCTGCCCCAGGCGATGACTCGCTGAGGAATCAACCGGCCGGATCTTGGCGCACCGCGGCGCTTGCGTCGCGTTGCGCCAGCCGTGGGTCCCGGGGATAGTAGCGCTCCGGCTGACGCTCCACATGGGCAAAGAACCGGGTGTCCTTGTAGGGCATCTTCATGAAGCCGGACACCCCCAGCCCTTCGATCAGGCCCACCGCCGACAGGATATCGTCCAGACGCTGGCGGAACTCCGTCTCCCGCGAGGGATCCAGGAGTCGATAATAGCTGTGGATCTTCAGGTGCTGCGGCAGTGCCTCGAAGATGATCATGCCGGTATGGTGGATCTCGTTGAGCGCCTCCAATGAAGCGATGATCTCCTCGGGCAGCACCAGGAACTCTTCCGGATCGGGCCCATCCTCGAAGTAGCTGTGCAGGCGGCTGCGGTCTTCCAGCTCGGGCATGGCGCTGACGTCATAGCGCAGGACCATGCCCGGCTCGACCACGAAGGGACGATCCGGCCCCTCCCGGTCCAGGTGCAAGGTGTCACGGGCATTGAACAGGCAGCTCTTGAAGATTCCCTGGCGATAGATCGCCCGGGCGAGGTTGACCATGTTGTTGACCGCCGCCACGAAGGCGGATTTGAGCTCGGCGTCGTGCAGGTTGAGCGAGGTGTCGATGTAGACGCCCTCGGCTTCCCAACGCACGGCCAGCCCACCAACCACGGGATACTTCCCCAGGCGACTGACGGCGGCGAGAAACGCCTTCTCCGTTTCCCCCATGCCCTGCATGAAGTTCTTGTAGTAGCGGTCGAGCTGGACGTCGTTGACGTCATTGAGGGTCTCCGGCGCGCCCTCCTCGCGCAGGAAGGCCTTGCGTGAACTGTAGACCACGGTGTCGATCTCGCGACTGGAGGGACGCAGCCAGGTGGGCACCAGCGCCGCTTCCGGCGGTTCGGGCAGGTCGATCATGACCAGGCGTGAGAGCCTTGGCATCTCGCGGATGAAATGGTCGCCGGCACGCAGTCGCACCCGGGGGTCGGGGTCGAGCATGCCGTCGAGCATGCGGGCAAACTCCATGGGCAGGCCCAGCGAGGTGGCAGGTATGGCACGATGGCCGAAGCGGCAGGACTGGGCGGACGCCAGTGCGTAGAGGGTGCCCGCCGTACCCTGCTCGTCGAAGCGCGGCGACGAGAGTGCCCCGTTGAGCTGCTCTTCACCGATGAAGTAGACATCGCCCAGGCGGGCGTTGGTCTGCTGCAGGTTGTCCGACATCAGCTCCATGACGTTGGCCGCCACGAACTGCTGGTTGGCATCGAGCTGGGCGAATACCGAGGAGCCCCAGTCGATCAGCGCGATATCCTCGTTGTGTGCATCGAAGACGAGATTCGAAGGCTTGATGTCGCCATGCACGATTGGCCGCCCAGCCGGACCCGACTCACGCCGCAGTGCACTCAGGATATCCGCCAGCTGCCCGGCGATACGCACCACCAGCCGGGGCGATAGCCTGCCCTCGCGCAGCGAGACCTCCTCCAGGTTGAGACCCGGCGCACGCTGCATGACGAGGATGGACTGATTGCGCACCCGCTGATAGGCCACCAGCTTCGGCACCCGGGGATGGTCCACCTGCTCCAGCATGAAGGCTTCCTCCTCCAGCCGATCCTGGAGGTGCTGGGGCAGGTTGACCCGGGTGAACTTGAAGACGTACTCCTCGTCGTGGGCGGTCACCCCGGCGAAGACGAAGCCGTAGGCACCCTTGCCGATCAGGGCGATATCCCGGTAGCCCAGTTGAGCCAGCTGGGCCTGGCACAGCGCCACCCACTCCTTGAGCTTGCGGGCATCGTCGTGGCTGAGCAGATAGATCGACTGCTCTTCCGGAATATAGAACTGCTGCAGCGGCGCCTGGGACATACGTCACCCTTTGGTTCTCATCCTCTGATCAGGATGACACCGATCCATGCCGCCACCAAGACGATACGACATGAACCGGCGTTTCTCAGCCCAGGTGGAGGAGCATCGTTTCCGGACTCTCCAGGTACCCTTTCCAGGCATTGCAGAAGCGGGCGATGGTGCCACCGTCGATGACGCGATGATCCCCCGCCCAGGTAATCGTCATGATCGCCCGCCTTGCCACCTCGCCGTTGTCATCGAAGCGTGGCAGCCACTGGGTCTTGCCGATGGCGACGATGGCGAGCTCCGGCGCGTTGATGATCGGCGCCGCATAGGTTCCACCCAGCGCACCGATATTGGAGATGCTGATGGTGCCGCCCTTGAGGTCGGCCTGGTCCACTCGCCCCTCTCGCGCCGCCGCGGTCAACCGCTCCACCTCCCGGGCCACATCGAGCAGGGTACGGCGCTCCACGTTCTTCACGTTGGGCACCAGCAGGCCAGCCTTGCTATCCACCGCCATGCCCACGTTGCAGGAGGGCAGGTAGTGGAGCTCGCTGACCTCGGCATTGAGCCGCGCATTGAGAATCGGGAACTCCTTCACCGCCAGGGCCATGGCCTTCATGAAGAACGGCATCAGAGTCATCCGCGTGCCCTGGGCCTCGGCCTGGGGCTTGAGGCGGGCACGCAGGGCCAGCAGCTCGGTGACGTCGATCTCCTCGCCATACTGGAAGTGCGGGATGGTGCTGGCGGACTCCACCATCCGGCGTGCCATGACCGCACGCACGCCGCGGATCGGCTCGACGATGATCTCGCCTTCGGCGCCGGGAGCCGGCGCCGACGTCCTCTCGGGCGTACTGGCGGTGCGCTCACTCGAGGCCGGTGCCGACTCACCACCCTGCTCGAGGTGGCGCAGCACATCCTCCTTGAGCACCCGTCCCTGCTTGCCGGAACCGGCGATGGCCTCCAGCGACAGGCCGTGCTCGCGGACCAGTCGACGCACGGCAGGGCTCGCCGGGATACGCCCGTAGGGACCGCGCCCCGTCGTTGCCGCACCAAAGCCCTGCGACGCACCGGAGTCAGGCTCAGCCTGATGGCCGGAGGTTTGCGTCGCCGATGGCGCCGGCTGCGGGCTCTCCGCTACCGCCGGCTCATAGGCGAACAACGGCGCATGGACCTTGGCGATCTCGCCCTTGGGAACGTACAGCTTGCTGACACGCCCCGCCTCCGGTGCGGTGAT
>SKVX01000075.1 GCA_007129225.1 Halomonas sp. | reverse complement strand
GATCGGGCTCTCCGTGACGGCATGGCGCGGTGCGCCGGGCAGTTGGGTGATGTGGTGATTTAACAACAAGCGGTTTGTTATCCTAGCGCGAACCCTCGTTAGGATGCGAACGGTAGCGACGTTGCGCCCAATTTTATAGTAATATTACAGAATAAACTTGCCGAATGGTGCTTGCGTGGCGTATTTTTTTAGTAAGTTAACCAGATGGGGGCGTGCATGAACGTACATAAGCGGCTGGAAGACGACAGCCGGGCCGTTATCGACCTGGCACTCTTCGGTGCCTTGGGCGACCTGTCGCTGCGCAAGCTCTATCCAGCACTCTACCATCTGGATCGGGAAGGCCTGCTGCACGACGACACTCGCATCCTCGGTCTCGCACGCCAGGCACTGAAGGTGGAAGGCTTTCGCAAGCGGGTCACCGAAGCGCTCCAGACATACGTCAAAGGGAGCGAGCTGGACCGTAACGTGCTCAAGCGCTTCATGGCTCGTCTCGATTACCTGCAGCTGGACTTCGGCGCTGCCGAAGGCTACCAGGCCATTGGCGAGTGGCGCGCCGCCGTGCGCCACGAGACCGTGGTTTGCCCATTGGTGGTCTACCTGGCGGTGCCGGCGAGCCTTTATGGAGATATCTGCCGGCATTTGCAGGGTAGCGGCAGCCTGGATGAGCTCTCTCGGGTGGTGGTCGAAAAGCCGATCGGCTACGACTACGAGAGTTCCTGCGAGATCAACGATGCCATCGGCTCGGTATTTCCCGAGTCGCGTATCTATCGCATCGATCACTACCTGGGCAAGGAGACGGTCCAGAACCTGATCGCCCTGCGCTTCGCCAATCCCCTGTTCGGTACCCAGTGGAACCAGAATCACGTCTCACATGTCGAGATAACCGTGGCCGAGCAGGTCGGCATCGAGGGGCGCTGGGGCTATTTCGACAAGGCGGGACAACTTCGGGACATGGTGCAGAATCACCTGCTGCAGCTGGTCTGCCTGATCGCCATGGATCCGCCGGCCAATCTGGATGCCGATGCCATCCGCGACGAAAAGGTCAAGGTGCTCAAGGCACTGGAGCCGTTCAGCGAGAATGCCCTGGGGCGCGACGTGGTGCGTGGCCAGTACATCGCGGGCTCCATCGAGGGCGAGAGCCTGCCCGGATACCTGGAGGAGGAGGGGGCCAATCAAGAGAGCGAGACCGAGACCTTCGTGGCGATGAAGACCGAGGTTTCCAACTGGCGCTGGGCTGGCGTGCCCTTCTACCTGCGCACCGGCAAGCGCATGCCGGAGAAGCTGTCGCAGATCGTCATTCACTTCCGCCAGCAGCCGCACTATATCTTTGATCCTGACCAGCGCAACCTGGCCGCCAACAAGCTGATCATCCGCCTGCAGCCCGACGAGGGTATCGCCCTGGAGGTGCTGACCAAGGACAGTGGCCTGGACAAGGGCATGCGACTGCGCCGGGGGCCGCTGCACCTGGACTTCGGCAGTGCCTTTCCCAAGGCACGAATTCCCGATGCCTACGAGCGCTTGTTGCTTGAGGTCATGAAGGGCCAGCAGTACCTCTTCGTTCGCCGCGACGAAGTCGAGCACGCCTGGCACTGGTGCGATAGCCTGATTGCAGCATGGAAGGGGCTGGGCGAGCCCCCCCGGCGCTATCCGGCAGGCTCCTGGGGGCCGGTGGCCTCCATTGCCATGATTACCCAGGATGGACGCAGCTGGTATGAGGACTACTGATATGGCGAAGTCGGATGCCAAGCCCCGTGATCAACTCGCCGAACAGCTCGCCGAAGCGACGGCCGAGGCCCTTAGGCAGGACCTGGCACGGCAGGAGCGTGTCCTGCTGGTCCTCTCCGGCGGATCGACGCCGGTGCCATTCTTCCAGGTACTGGCTTCCCGTGAGCTGCCCTGGTCGCGCATCGACGTGACCCTGGCCGACGAACGCTGGGTTTCCGAGAGTGCCGAGGCGAGTAACGCCCGGCTGGTCAGGGAGCATCTGCTGGTGGGTCCGGCCGCATCGGCGAATTTCATTTCTCTCACCACCGATGACGAGACGCCCGAGCAGGGTGTCGAGACGGTGGCCCGCCGTATCGAGGCGCTGAGCTGGCCGGCAAGCCTGGTGGTGCTGGGCATGGGCGGGGATGGCCACACGGCGTCGCTGTTTCCCGATAGCCGAGAGCTGGAACTGGCGCTTTCCACCGCTGAGCCCGTCGTCGCCGTGCGTACACCCAGCCAGCCCCAGGCGCGCATTACCCTCAGCGCCGATCGGCTGCATCAGGCCCGCCGCCATATTCTGCACATCACGGGGGGCGGCAAGCGCAGCGTACTGGCCCGTGCTCTGGACGGTGACGACCTGCGCGAACTGCCCATTCGCGCCTTTCTTTCCTGCCCGCTGGCCGTCTACTGGGCCCCCTGATCGTTTCTGGCCGACTTTTTTGGAGTGCTTGCTCATGACCATCGATAAACAGCTTCCCTCCACCCGGACCACCGAGCTCGACAGTATTTGCCTCAAGGCGGAAGTCATTCCGGTGCTGGCCATCGAGCGGTTGGAAGATGCCGTGCCACTGGGGCGTGCCCTGGTGGAGGGTGGCTTGACCGTCCTGGAGGTAACGCTGCGCACCGACTGTGCCCTGGAGGCGATCCGCCGTCTCAGCGAGGCGCTGCCCCAGGCCAGTATCGGCGTGGGCACCGTGCTGACTCCGGCCCAGTACCGCCAGGCCGAGCAGGCCGGCGCCGATTTCGTGGTGACCCCGGGGACCACCGAGGCGCTCTATCGCTATGGCGTGACCAGCCCGGTCCCCATGCTGCCCGGCGTTGCCACCGTCTCCGAGCTGATGACCGGGTGGCAATACGGCTACCGGCGCTTCAAGTTCTTCCCCGCCGAGTCCAGCGGTGGCGTCAAGGCGCTGAAGTCCTTTGCCGGCCCGATTCCCGAGGCGCGTTTCTGCCCCACCGGGGGGATCGGTGTGAATAACGCCGAGGACTATCTGGCCCTCAAGAACGTGATGTGCGTCGGCGGTTCCTGGCTGACACCCAAGTCGTTGATCGATGCCGAGGACTGGGACGCCATTCGCTCGCTGGCCCGCGAAGCCGCCGAACGCTTCCACCACTGATCATCTAGTAGCTCCGTGCACTCTCGGCAGCCAGCGCTGTCTTTTCACCCGGTCCATTGCAGGCCGGGTTTTTTTCGGCAGTTGGCTTGGGCGATTGGCCTGTGCTCTTCGGCTATGCAGGCGCTGTTTGGCGGCACTCCGCGGCAGTAGCGCCTGGGGAATCAGCGTGTCAGGTTGCCGATCAGGCCTTGAGTCCTGCCAGCTCCGCACGGGTCGGCAGTGCGGCATAGGCGCCGGGACGGGTGACGGCATGGGCACCGCAGCGACAGGCAACCTCGACGGCTCGCCTGAGCAGGGCATCGTCCTTATGCCAGTCGTCTTGGATACCCTGCTCGGCCAGTTCGGCCAGCAGCCCGCCAATGAAGGCATCCCCCCCTGCGGTGGTATCCACGGCCTGCACTTTGGGTGGCGTGATCCGGAAGTCTCTGCCAACGCCCAGTGTTCGCACCGGGCCTGCTCCGTCGGTGATCACGATCATCTTCACGCCGGCGGCGAGCCGCTCGGCCAGCCAGGCCTCCACCGGGTGATCGCCACGCAGATAGTCGAGTTCATCGGTTGAGAGCTTGACCAGCCCGGCCTGGTCGAGCAGGCGGGTAGTCAGAGTGATGTCGGCGACACCCCTCTCCCATAGGTTGTGCCGGAGGTTGGCGTCGACGCTGACCAGGCAGCCGGCACGATTGGCCATGTCGGCCATGGCTAGGGTGGTCTCGCCAATCTCGGAATCAGTCAGGCTATTGGTACAGAAATGAACGATGGCGGGGT
>SKVX01000023.1 GCA_007129225.1 Halomonas sp. | reverse complement strand
GCGGTCGCCCGCGTTGAGTCCGGCCGGCACGGCGAGCACGGGGGGTTCGTGTTGACCGTCCAGGCGCTGCGGGACGGTGCCGAGCCGGAAACCGTTACCTGTGACTTCCTGGTCGTGTGCAATGGCGTGCACAGCGAGCCGTTCATGCCGCAGTTCGAGGGCATTGAGCGGTTCGCCGGGCCGGTGCTGCACTCCAGCGAGACACCGGAGACGGAGGCGCTACGCGACCGCCGCGTGCTCGTGGTGGGTGCGGGCAAATCGGCCCTGGACTGCGCGAACTTTGCCGGCCAGGTGGCGGCCAAGTGCACGCTGGCCTTCCGCAGGCCTTACTGGATGCTGCCGCGCTACTTCTTCGGGCGAACGCGCGTGGATCGCCAGGTGTTCAACCGCGTGACGGAGCTGTTGACGTTCCCCGCCTACCACACGCTGCCTCGCGGGGAGGCGCTCCTGCGGCGTGCGGGAATGCTTTTTCTGCCGCTGCTCTGGCTCTATCGCAGACTCCAGTGCCGTCTGATTGCCAGACAGGCACGGATTCCTCCGGCGCTGGTGCCGGATACACTCATTCACCGGACCATCTACCACCAGGGGATCGGTTCCGAGGTCTACGACGGTATTCGTGCCGGCCGCGTGACACCCCGCCGGGCGGGGATCGACCGCATCATCGATGGCGAGACCATCCGGCTCGATACCGGGGAGACTGTTGCTGCCGACGTGATTATTTGCGGTACCGGCTGGCGCCAGAACATCGGTTTCCTGGAGCCAGAGCTGCGGCAGGCGGTGGCGCCGGACGGCCGCTTCCGCCTGTACCGTCATGTCCTGCCGCCGGCGGAACCCCGCATGGGGTTGATTGGCTATGCATCCTCGGGCAATACGCCCCTGACCTCGGAAGTGGCCGCCCACTGGTTGTCAGCGGCTTACAGCGGCGCGTTGGCCCTGCCGGAGCGCGAGGTCATGGAGCATAGCGTCGACCAGGTGCTGGCGTGGACTGCCAGGGTCTTTCCCGAGCAACCGGAGGGGCATTTCGTCGGCGGCTATATCGCGCACTACGTGGACTGGCTCCTGCACGACATGGGGCTTCCGTCGCGACGCGCGAAGGGGTTTGGCGAGGAGTACCTGGGGCCTCTGTGGGCAGAGCGCTACAGCGGGCTGGCCGATGAGCGCCGAGGTGCCCTGAGATCTGCCTGATGAAGCCCTGAATCTGCCCGCTTCAGGCGTGGTTCCTCAGGCTGGGCGTCGTTGAAGTGTTCCTCGGTCGGTTTGGGGGGCTCCCGGTACCGCGCACCATCGCAACCTCGGCAATGTTGCCTCGATAACTTTGTGGCTGATGGGCGTGAGCTCCTCTTTTCGTTCAGTGTGACAACGCACGGACGCGACGGTCTCCATCCTTCATGGTGGGGGCGAAACAGTCGTCGTTTCGCTCCTGCACAGAGCAGCGGCAGCGATAAGGCCAACTGTTCCTCCGGACAACCATTGCTGAAGGAGGGATTCAGAAGGAGCTTGCAATGCTGGACGTCCTGACAGGATTCGGATCCGACCCGGGGTTGCTGCGCGCGCATACGTACATCCCGGAGGGGTTCCCGGATAACGGTCCGCTCGTCGTCGTCCTGCATGGCTGTGGCCAGTCAGCGGAGAGCTATAACAATGGCTCGGGCTGGTCCACGCTCGCCGAGGAATGTGGGGTCGCGCTCCTGTTTCCCGAGCAGAGGTGGATCAACAACGTCTTTCGCGGCTTCAACTGGTTCGTGCCGGGCGACAACCGCCGTGGCGGCGGCGAGCCGCTCTCGATCCGCCAGATGATCGGGCAGGTCGTCGACGGTCATGCCATCGACCCGACGCGCGTCTTCATAACGGGGCTGTCCGCGGGCGGCGCCATGACATCCGTGATTCTGGCAACCTACCCGGAAGTGTTCGCGGGAGGCGCGATCATCGGCGGGCTGCCCTACCGCACCGCAGGCTCGACGCACTTGTGCGCGGAGCCTCGGTATGCACCAGTGACTGGCCGACCATCTCGGTCTGGCATGGTGGCCGGGACACGATCATCCACAGCTCCAACGCCGAATCCATCATTCGGCAATGGCAGAAGATCCACAAGGTCGAGGGGCCGCCGACCCGGGTGGAGAAGGTCGACGGGTTTCCCCGGCGGGTCTGGTGCGACGCAGGCAAGCGGGTGGTGATCGAGGAATACATCATCGGCAGAATGGGCCACGGCACACCGATCAGCTCACGAGGAGACGAGGGTCTCGGCGAAGAAGGCAAGTACATGCTGGAAGTCGGCATTTCTTCGACCCGCCACATAGCGCGTTTCTGGGGCCTGACCCCCGAAGTTCGCCGCTCCGTCCGCCGCGAACGGCTTCCAGCCTTTTACAGGTCAATCGCTTAAGCTCGATTCATAAAGTCCAGCACCGTTCGCAAGCGGCGTCAGAAAGAGCGCTCAAAGCGCGAGGACATGGGCGAATACGCGGCCAGCTGTCCAGTGGGTCGATATCGCGCTCATCACGCAGCAATGGCCGTTAGTCGCGGCGAGCTGATTGGACCTCCGTCGGGCACCGTACAGACTTCGCTCGCCACCAAGAATAGTCTTTTCGCAGATAGACACCGCCTGTCCCGGCCAGGGCCAGTCACCGTTAACACGTCGCGAATTGAAGTCAAACTGATGAGACGCAATGGCGGCCATCAGTGCCACTGAAATGAACCTCACGCCCGTCCCCGATCTGGATGAGATATTTCGGCAATTCATAGATGACGATACATTTCCCTGTGTGGGGCCAAGTCAGCATTGGTCCGCGGCTCTATTGAAACGCACGAGTTTGGTCTGCTGGGCGACCGCAGCGATGACCAGCCGATCCTGGACGGGGTTTCTCGGTTTGTTGCCATGATCGAATCAAGTGCTTGCGACGGAAACATCGTGAATTCGTATGTCGCCATATTCCGTGGACCGATCAACCTGAATGAGACTGGATTCGAGGCCTTGATGTGGGAGCAGTTGTGGCGCATCCACAAGCTTGATGTATTGGCGGGGAATGTCCCCGCCGATGATGTCAGTAATGATGCTGATAGCCCACTATTCAGCCTTAGCATCGCTGGGCATCCGTTCTTCCTGATTGGGCTCCACCCGCACGCTTCGCGACTCGCCAGGCGGTTCAGCAACCCGGTGTTGGTGTTCAATTCTCACCGCCAATTCGAGAAGCTCCGCGGGGACGGGCGCTATGCAAAGATGCAGACCGCCACTCGGTCACGCGATGTCCGACTGCAAGGGTCCATGAATCCCAATCTGACGGATTTCGGCGAGGCGAGAGAGGCTAGGCAGTAAAGTGGCCGTGAGGTGGAGGATGCCTGGCGGTGCCCGTTTGATTTTAAGGAGAAGCCGTGAAATCCGACGTTCCGACGGAGAGGATTCCGCCCTGCTCAGCGCGGACGGTCGAGCTTGGCGTTGGTGATGAGCTGGTCGTTATCGACCATGAAGGTCAGCAGGTGAGCGACCTGGTCGCTTTCGCGCGTCCGGATCTTGGGGAGTATCTGTCTTCAGGTCGTTCTCTTGACTATGCTGGACGCCTTTGGCTCACGACGGGCGACATACTGTACTCCAACCGCAGCCAACCCATGTTCACCATCGTGGAGGACACCTGCGGCCGACATGACTTTACGTTGACACCCTGTTCGAAAGATACTTTCAGGATCATCTACGGGGAAGACGAGGGGCGTCCGGGTTGTGAGGGCAATCTGGAGGCGGCACTCGGGCCCTACGGCATCAGTGCCGATCGAATTCCCATCGCGTTTAACGTGTTTATGCATGTTGCAATCGATGCCTCGACAGGAGAGTTCCGCGTCCTTCCGCCGCTCAGCAAAGCGGGCGATTTCGTTCGCCTACG
>SKVX01000105.1 GCA_007129225.1 Halomonas sp. | reverse complement strand
TGACACGATATATCTTCGTGACCGGCGGCGTTGTGTCCTCTCTCGGCAAGGGCATCGCGTCGGCCTCGCTGGCGGCGATTCTCGAGGCGCGCGGCCTCAAGGTCACCATGCTCAAGCTCGATCCCTACATCAACGTGGATCCGGGCACCATGAGTCCCTTCCAGCACGGCGAGGTGTTCGTCACCGAGGATGGGGCCGAGACCGACCTGGATCTGGGGCACTACGAACGCTTCATTCGTACCAAGATGACCCAGGGCAACAACTTCACCACCGGTCGCGTCTACGAGCACGTGCTGCGCCGCGAGCGCCGCGGCGACTACCTGGGCGGCACCGTGCAGGTGATTCCGCACATCACCGACGAGATCAAGCGCCGGGTCTATGCCGGCGGCGAGGGCTTCGACGTGGCCCTGGTGGAGATCGGCGGCACCGTGGGCGACATCGAGTCGCTGCCGTTCCTGGAGTCGATTCGCCAGATCCGCAGCGAACTTGGCATGAGTCGGGCGATCTTCATGCACCTGACGCTGGTGCCTTATATCAAGACCGCCGGCGAGACCAAGACCAAGCCGACCCAGCACAGCGTCAAGGAGCTGCGCTCCATCGGTATCCAGCCCGATATCCTGATTTGTCGCAGCGAAGTCGAGCTCGAGGAGACCGAGCGGCGCAAGATCGCCCTGTTCACCAACGTCGAGGAGCGTGCGGTCATCCCGCTGCAGGATGCCGACACCATCTATCGCATTCCGCTGATGCTGCATGAGCACGGCCTCGACGAGATCGTCTGCGACAAGCTTCGCATCGAGGCGGAAGAGGCGGATCTCACCGAGTGGGTCCATGTGCTGGATGCCAAGCTCAACCCGCTCAAGTCGATCAATATCGCCATGGTCGGCAAGTACATGGAGCTGCTGGACGCCTACAAGTCGCTCAACGAGGCGCTGATTCATGCCGGCATTCAGACCCGGGTCAAGGTCAACGTCGACTACATCGACTCCGAGGACATCGAGCGCCACGGTACCGAGCGCCTGGCGGGCAAGGATGCCATCCTGGTGCCCGGCGGCTTCGGCGAGCGCGGCGTCGAGGGCAAGATCGCCACGGCCCGCTTCGCCCGGGAGAACGGCATTCCCTATCTGGGCATCTGCCTCGGCATGCAGGTGGCGGTGATCGAATATGCCCGGCATGTGGCCGGCTGGGAAGACGCCAACTCCACCGAGTTCACCCACGACACCCAGCATCCGGTGGTGGGCCTGATCACCGAGTGGATCACCCCTGAGGGCAAGATCGAACTGCGCGATGCGGCCTCGGATCTCGGCGGCACCATGCGCCTTGGCGGCCAGGTCTGCCACCTGAAAGCCGGCACCAAGGCCCGGGATGCCTATGGCGCCGACGAGATCGTCGAGCGGCATCGGCATCGCTTCGAGGTCAACAATCAGTTCATCGACGAGCTGGAGCAGGCGGGGCTGGTGGTTTCCGGCAAGAGCGTGGACAACTCCCTGGTGGAGATGATCGAGCTGCCGGACCATCCCTGGTACGTGGCCTGCCAGTTCCATCCGGAATTCACCTCCACTCCCCGCGATGGCCACCCGCTCTTTACCGGCTTCATCAATGCGGCGCTGGAGCACAAGAATACCCGTGCCCGTCAGCAGGCCCAGGCCCAGCCGCAGGGCTGAGGGACGAAGGAGTGTCCATGACAGACGCACAACGCACCATCACTATTGCCGGCCTTCAGGCCGGCAATTCTCTGCCGCTCATGCTGCTGGGCGGCATGAACGTACTGGAGTCCCGCGAGCTGGCCCTGGAAGTGGCCGAGACCTACGTCGAGGTCACCACTCGCCTGGGCATTCCCTTCGTGTTCAAGGCCAGCTTCGACAAGGCCAACCGAAGCTCTATCCACTCCTTTCGCGGCCCGGGCCTGGAGAAGGGGCTGGAGATACTGGCCGAGATCAAGTCGCGCTTTGGCGTACCCATCATCACCGACGTGCACGAACCCTGGCAGGCCGCGCCGGTGGCGGAAGTGGCCGATATCATCCAGCTGCCGGCCTTTCTTGCTCGTCAGACCGACCTGGTGGTGGCCATGGCCGAGACCGGGGCGGTGATCAACCTCAAGAAGCCGCAGTTCCTGGCGCCTCATGAGATGCGCCATATCATCAGGAAGTGCGAAGAGGCCGGCAACGACAGATTGTTGCTCTGCGAGCGTGGCTCCAGCTTCGGATACAATAATCTGGTGGTGGATATGCTTGGTTTTGGTGATATGAAGCAGACCGGCTACCCAGTCTTCTTCGATGTTACCCACTCCCTGCAGCGGCCGGGTGGTCGGGCGGACAGCGCCGGCGGCCGCCGTGAACAGGTCGGCGAGCTGGCCCGGGCCGGCGTGGCTGTAGGCCTTGCCGGACTCTTCCTGGAAGCGCATCCGGACCCGGACAATGCCAAGTGTGATGGCCCCTGTGCGCTGCCCCTGGACCGGCTCGAGCCCTTCCTGACCCAGCTCAAGGCCATCGATGACCTGGTCAAGGCATTCCCGGCGCTGGATATCACCTGATACTCACTGACTCACTCAACGCTGATTCATAAGACTGATCCATAAGAATAGGACGACACACGATGACCAAGATTGCCGATATCCTTGCCCTCGAGGTGCTCGACTCCCGCGGCAACCCCACGGTGCAGGCCGAGGTGCGCCTGGAGAGCGGCGCCGTGGGCGTGGCCTGTGCACCCAGCGGCGCTTCCACCGGTTCGCGTGAAGCCCTCGAGCTGCGCGATGGCGACAAGGCGCGCTATCTGGGCAAGGGCGTGCTGAAAGCCGTCGAAGCGGTGAACGGTGCGATTCGCAGCAAGCTCGTGGGCATGGATGCCCGGGATCAGCGCGGCCTGGACAACGCCATGCTGGCGCTGGATGCTACCGACAACAAGGCCTCGCTCGGCGCCAACGCCATCCTGGCGGTGTCACTGGCCGCCGCCAAGGCGGCGGCCAACGCCAAGGGTGTGCCGCTCTATGCACATATCGCTGAGCTCTATGGCCACCCCGGCCGCTACAGCATGCCGGTGCCGATGATGAACATCCTCAACGGCGGCGAACATGCCGACAACAACGTCGACATCCAGGAGTTCATGATCCAGCCGGTGGGTGCGCCGAACTTCCGTGAAGGCCTGCGCATGGGCGCCGAGATCTTCCACGCCCTCAAGAAGGTGCTGTCCGCCCGGGGTCTCTCCACGGCGGTGGGTGACGAAGGCGGTTTCGCCCCCAACCTGGCCTCCAATGCCGAGGCGCTGGCGGTGATCAAGCAGGCCGTGGCGGATGCCGGCTATACCCTGGGCGGCGACATCACCCTGGCGCTGGACTGTGCCTCATCCGAGTTCTACAAGGATGGCCAATACAACCTGGCTGGAGAGGGGCAGTCGTTCGATGCGACGGGCTTCGTCGACTATCTCGCTGGCCTGTGCGACGACTACCCCATCGTTTCCATCGAGGATGGTATGGACGAGTCCGACTGGGCCGGGTGGAAGGCGCTCACCGACAAGCTGGGTGACAAGATTCAGCTGGTGGGCGACGACCTCTTCGTCACCAACACCCGGATTCTCAAGCGCGGCATCGATGAGAAGATCGGCAACTCCATCCTGATCAAGTTCAACCAGATCGGTTCGCTCTCCGAGACCCTGGATGCCATCAAGATGGCCCAGGACGCCGGCTTCACCGCGGTGATCTCGCACCGCTCCGGCGAGACCGAGGACACCACCATCGCCGACCTGGCCGTCGGCACCGCGGCAGGCCAGATCAAGACCGGTTCGCTGTGCCGTTCCGACCGCGTGGCCAAGTACAACCAGCTGATCCGGATCGAGGAGATGCTGGGTTCCGCGGCCCGTTACCCGGGGCGCGACGCATTC
>SKVX01000243.1 GCA_007129225.1 Halomonas sp. | reverse complement strand
GGGATGCGCAGCCTCATCAGCGCGATGCCGAACTGCCGCGACATGTTGTGGATGGATTCGATACGGCTGAAGGTGATGATATGCACCACCGCGTCCAGGTCGCGCAGCCGCACGGTGCGCAAGGTCAGCCCCTCGACGGTCCCGATGTGGCCGTTGATCTGGACGAAGTCGTCTACCGCCAGGGAATCCTCGATAATGATGAAGATGCCGGTGATCAGATCCTGCACCAGGGTCTGGGCGCCGAAGCCCAGCGCCAGGCCGATGACGCCGGCACCGGCCAGCAGTGGTGTGACGTTGACCCCCAGGTTGGCCAGGCCGACGATGCTGGTGATCACCACGATTGTGGCGAAGATCACGTTGCGAATCATCGGCGTGATGGTCTGGGCTCGCGCCTGATTGACCCTGCGCCCCCGGGAGCGTCCGGAGGAGATCAGCGCCCGCTGGATCGCCGTATCGGCAAATATCCAGACCAGCCACGCCAGCAACACGGTGAAGCCCAGTGCCAACAGCGCCTGGCCGATACGCATGCCGGCCACTCCCTCCTGACCCAGGCCGAATAGCGAGGCGCCCCATACCTGCAACGACAGTTCGGCGAAGACGATCCAGGCAACCACATGCGAGAGCGCATAGCCGAAGCGTTCGAGGCGACGCCGGTACTCGCTGATGCGGCGCCGCTTGGAGCGCCGTTCGGTATGACGCTGGACCAGGCCGGTGACAACCAGGGTCAGCACCAGCAAGGCGGCAGAGACGATCGAGCGGGCCAAGGCCGCACCGACATCACCCACGGTGATGAAGATCGCCAGCAGCGAGCCCACCACGATCAGCAGTGCCGGCACATGCCACAGCCCACCAATGATACGCGCCAGCTCAATGGTGGTGCCGCCCTCACGGCGTACCCGCCAGCCGCGATTGCGGATCAGGTGCTTGATCGGGCGCTTGAACTTGATAATGAAGCGAATGCTGAGAATGGCTGCGAGCATATTTGCCAGCACCGAGCCCAGCGCCGCCAGTTCATCCCCGATCATCAGTGACAACCGTGCCGAATTGAGTGCATCGCCAAGGGCGATCAGTGCACCGATCACGAACAGCATGCGCAGGGCGCGCTGCTGCAGAATCAACACCGCAATGAAGCGGTGGCCTCGGGTGAAGACCGAAACCACGCACTCCACGATCACCGACAGGGTACGGCCACATAGCGCCAGGTAGGCGATGATCAGCGCCAGTGTGCGCCCAGGGCTGGCGGGCAGCACCTGGGCCAGCCCCAGGACCAGGACGAAGGCGAGCGCCCAGGGCAACATGCGCCGAAGGAAGTGCAGCGCCAGCAGCCAGCCGCGCGGCTCACGGGGCAGATCGAGGGGCAAGCCTCGCCTCATGAACAACTGCCTGCCCAGGGCGATCAGGATCACCAACAGCCCCGCCCAGATCGCCAGCAGCACGGCGCTCTCGATGGTGAAGCGTGCGATCTCGGCGGAGTCTGTGTCGACTATCAAGTCGCCGAGGTCCTCCCAGCCCTGCTCCAGTTGCCGCTGCCAGTCATCGATCGGCGACTCGCCGGCCTCGGCCTGCTCACCCAGTTCGCTGAACGTCTCCGCCAGGGCGCCGAGCAATCCCTGCCTCTGCCCAATTCCTTCTTCCGCCCGCTCGGCGTGCACCTGCTGCAGCTCGCGCAGGTTCTCGAGCAGTGCCTCGCGCTGCTGGGTATCCTCGAGGGTGCCAATCACCTCGTCCAGCGACTGCTGGAACGCCTCGGGATCGTGAGTCGTGCCCGCCTCACCGGAGCCCAGGCCGCCGAGTGGCAGGGACTGGGCGCTCAGCGGACCGCTGAGGACAAGCAACAGTGCGGCAAGCAGGGTGGATGTCCAGAACCAGCCCCAGACACCTCGTCCGCTCCCCCTCACCGCCTGAAAGAAACCACCTGGCATTGCGTCTCCGCTCCTGGTCAATGTTCGCTGACTCGCCCTGTGACCGCAGCCCGCCTGCATCGATTCCTCCGAGCCTGCTCAGCACTATGCTAGGCTGGCGGCCAAGACCGCACGACTCGCACAGGATGACTCCATGCTGCCTCAATCACCACCCATGCCATTGAGTTACGAAGGTAAGACTCGGCGAGTGGGTGTCGAAATCGAATTTGCCGGTCTGCCTCCTTCGGAGACCACGAAGCTGGTGCACACTCTCTTCGGTGGTGATATCAACGTAGTCAGCCCTCATCGACTGAGGGTGGAAGGGACACGCTGGGGCGCTTTCGTCATCGAGCTGGATACTCAGTATGCACACCCCGATGCGAAGCTGCTCGAGGAGGTGCCACGCAAGGAGAGCGAGTGGGAACGGCAGCGCCATCAGATGCGCGTGGAATTCCATAACCGGACGCGTCAACTGATTGGCGATGTGGTTACCGGGCTGGTGCCGACCGAAGTCGTCTGCCCGCCGGTGCCCTGGGACGAGCTCGGCGAGCTGGACGCCCTCTTCAAGGCGCTCTACAGCCATGGTGCCAAGGGGACCGATGCCAGCCTGCTGTACGGCTTCGGTCTCCACCTCAACCCCGAGGTGGCCAGCCTGGACGTCCCTTATATTCTCGGGCAACTGCGAGCCTATCTGCTCCTGGCGGAGTGGCTGCGCCAGGAGATCGATATCGACATCACCCGCGAGGTGCTGCCCCATGCCAACCCCTTTCCCAGGCCTTACGCGCTCAAGGTACTGGATCCCGCCTATGCACCCGATCTCGATGGCCTGATTGCCGACTACATCGCCTTCAACCCGACCCGCAACCGGGAGCTGGACCTCTACCCGCTGTTCGCCTTTCTCCGCCCGGATTACCCACACGAACTGTTCCAAGACAAGCTGGTCAAGGCACGCCCCACCTTCCACTACCGCCTGCCCAATGCCCAACTGTCACAGCTCGGCTGGGGTGCCGTGGTGGAGTGGAACCGCTGGGTGGAGGTCGAGCGCCTCGCGGCCGACAATGCAGCGCTCACCAAGCGGGCGGCCGCCTACGTCACCTATCACACTCAGCCGCGCCTGACACGCTGGCTCGGAAAGCTGCGCGACTGGATCCGGGAGGCCCGCACCCCCTCATGACCCGCCCCCTCATCGGCATCACGACCTCTGACTACAAGAGCCGCATCGCCTGGTGGTTCGACTGGTTCGCCGTTTGGCGCCATGGTGGCCGCCCACTGAGGCTCTCGCCCTCGCGCCCACTACCCGCACACCTCGACGGCCTGATCATCGGTGGCGGTGACGATATCCAGGCCCATCTCTACGGTGGCGAGGTCCAGCTCGACGTCCGGGTGGACCCTCAGCGGGACGAGCTGGAGCTGGAGCTCATCGAACGCTTCGTTCCCCTGGGCAAGCCGGTACTGGGCATCTGTCGCGGCGCCCAACTGCTCAATGTGCACCTGGGAGGCACCCTCGACCCGGACATCTACACCACCCATGAGGGGCTCAAGCGGCGCAGAACCGTGCTGCCCCGCAAGACGGTGGATATCGTCGCCGACAGTCAGCTGCACCGTATCCTCAAGGTCACCTGGTGCCGCATCAACAGCCTGCACCACCAGGCCGTTCAACAGACCGGGCCGGGTATCGAGATCGTGGCCCGGGACCGGGACGGCCTGGTCCAGGGCATCGAATCCCGGGAACATGAGTTTCTCATCGGCGTGCAGTGGCATCCGGAGTGGCTGATCTTCAACCGCCCCCAACAGCGGCTCATCCATGCCCTGGTCGAGGCGGCCCGTCGCGGCATGTCCACTGAGTGAAGGCCAAACGACAGCGGCCACCCGAAGGTGGCCGCTGGTCGTCGTCATTTTCGGGGGGGTTCAGCTTTCCAGGGTGGCATCCAGCGTGATCTCGGCATTCAGCAGCCTGGAGACCGGACAACCCGC
>SKVX01000474.1 GCA_007129225.1 Halomonas sp. | reverse complement strand
TCAACTCTCGCCGTTGCTCTCCGCCAGGTCGACCAGCTCGCGGACCGCCACGGCAAACAGGGGGAAGCTGGCCTGGCTGCCACCACTGCGCACCTCGGCGATCAAATGACACCAGCGCTCATGCAGGGAGCTGTGCAGCTGCAGCCAGTTGTCGACCCGCTCTTCCGGCTCGCGCCCATCCTCCATTTTCAGCACGCTGACCGTCAGCGCCAGTTGCTGGCGATCGATATCGTCGCGGAAGGTCTCGCGGGCCCGAGCTTGCCAGCTGTCACCCACATCGAGGTTGGTCACCTGCTGGATCATCCACGGAAGCTCCAGCCGGCTGCCAATCTCATAGAAGACCTCGGCAACACGCTGCGGCTTCTCGTCGGTCTGACGTGCCGCTTGTATCACGCCCAGGGCGCCGTAGAGACTACCCGCCGCCGCAACGGTAGAGGCCAGCCCTTCCGGCACACCCGCCTCGAGTAGCTGGTTGCGCTTGAGCTCCCAGCGCTCATACTCCTCGCCGCGCAGCAGCTCGCCGATGCCTTCCTGAAGCTGTGCTACCCGCGGTGCGAAGTACTCGATGGCATCCCGGGTGGAGAGTCCCAGCCGCTGGCGAAGGAACCAGCGGGTGGTGCGACGAATCAGGCGCATCAGATCGAGCATCATGGAGTACTGGGTGTCGCTCGACACCTGGTTGTCCAGGGCCTCGATCTGCTCCCAGGTATCGGCCAACTGGAAGCTGTCCCTAGCGACGATATAGGCACGGGCGATATCGGCACGGCTGGCGCCGGTGGAGTCGATCAGGCGACGCACGAAGACGATGCCCATGTGGTCGACCAGGTCGTTGGCCACCTGGGTCGTGACGATCTCCCGCTTCAGGCGGTGATCGTACATCTCGTCCCGGAAACGCTCGACCAGGACCGGCGGGAAGATCCGCTCCAGATACTGCTGGATATAGGGATCGTCGGGCACATCGGAAGCGAGCACGTCGCCCTTGAGCACGCTCTTCGAGTAGGAGATCAATACCGACAGCTCCGGTAGCGTCATTCCCTGCGCGGTGCTGGCTCGCTCATGGATCACATCGTCCATCGGCAGGAACTCCAGCTCCCGGTCCAGGTGCCCCTGGGCTTCCAGCTCGCTGATGAAGCGGCGGTAGGGCCCGATACCGAACTGGGACAACATCTGCGACAGGTAGATCGCCTGGGTCTGGCGATAGTTATCGAGAATCACCAGGTCGGCGACCTCCTCGGTCATGTCGGCAAGCAACTGGTTACGCTGCTTGTCGGTCATGTCGCCGCGCTTGACCACCTCATCGATGAGGATCTTGATGTTGACCTCATGGTCCGAGCAGTTCACCCCGCCGGCATTGTCGATGAAGTCCGTGAAGACCTTCACGCCATTGTTGGCGGCTTCCATGCGCCCACGCTGGGTGAAGCCCAGGTTGCCGCCCTCACCAACCACGCGACACTTCAGCTCCCGACCGTTGATGCGCAGCGCATCGTTGGCCTTGTCGCCGACCTCGCCGTCGGTCTCGTCACTTGCCTTGACGTAGGTACCGATCCCCCCGTTCCACAGCAAGTCGACCGGCGAGCGCAGCATCGCACGAAGCAGGTCGTTGGGCGACAGACGGTCCTCGGAGATGCCGAAGACCTCCTTCATCTGCGGCGTTATCGTGATCGACTTGGCGCTGCGCTTGAAGACCCCGCCACCTTCGGAAATCAGGCTGGTATCGAAATCCTCCCAGCTCGAGCGCGGCATGGCGAAGAGGCGTTGCCGCTCGGCGAAGGTAGTGGCGGCATCCGGGTTGGGGTCGACGAAGATATGCAGGTGGTTGAATGCACCCACCAGGCGGATCTTGTCGGATAGCAGCATGCCGTTGCCGAAGACGTCACCGGCCATGTCGCCAATGCCGAGTACGCTGAACTCCTGGCGCTGGGTATCCAGCCCCAGGCTGCGGAAGTGGCGCTTTACCGATTCCCAGGCGCCACGCGCGGTGATGCCCATCTTCTTGTGGTCATAACCGTTGGCCCCGCCGGAGGCGAAGGCGTCGCCCAGCCAGTGGCCGTACTCGGCGGAGATCTCGTTGGCAATATCCGAGAAGGTCGCAGTGCCCTTGTCGGCCGCCACCACCAGGTAGGCGTCGTCATCGTCGTGGCGCACCACGTTTTTCGGCGGCACCACCTCGCTGCCCACCCGGTTGTCGGTGACATCGAGCAGGGCACGGATGAAGGTCTTGTAGCAGGCGATACCCTCCTTCTGGAGAGTGTCGCGATCAGCCCCCTCGGGCATGCGCTTGCAGACGAAGCCGCCCTTGGCGCCCACCGGCACGATCACGGCATTCTTGACCTGCTGCGCCTTGACCAGGCCCAGCACCTCGGTGCGATAGTCCTCATGCCGGTCGGACCAGCGCAGGCCGCCGCGAGCCACCTTGCCACCGCGCAGGTGTACCCCCTCCACCCGGGGCGAGCAGACGAATATCTCGAAGGCAGGGCAAGGCTTGGGCATCCCGGTAATCCGCCGGGGATCGAGCTTGTAGGCGATATAGTCCTTGGCGCGCCCCTCTGTACTGCGCTGGTAGTAGTTGGTCCGCAGCGTTGCCTGGATCAGCTCCATGTAGCGCCGCAGCAACTGGTCGTCGTTGAGGCTGGCCACACCATCGAGATGGCGGACGATACGCTCGATGCAGGCATTCACCTCCTCCTCGTCCGGTCGGTGAACCGGATCGAAGCGCAGCGCGAAGAGATTGACCAGCTCACGGGTGATATCAGGATGATTGGCGAGGGTCGCCGCGATGTAGTCCTGGGACATGCCGAAGCGGATCTGCTTCAGGTAGCGCGCATAGGTACGCAGCATCGCCACTTCACGCCAATCCAGGTTGGCAACGATGATCAGCCGATTGAAGGAGTCGTTCTCCGCCTCACCGACCCAGATCCGCCGAAATGCCTCGATGAAGGGCTCGCGCATCTGCTGCAGGCTGACCTCGGTACTGGTGTGATGCTCGAGGTCGAAGTCGTGCAGCAGATAACGGACATCCGGGGTGTTGATCTCATAGGGGCGCTCGCCAATGACCCGCAACCCCAGGTTCTCCATCACCGGAAGGACGTCGGAGAGCGGAATCGGACGATCGCGCTGGAACAACTTGAGATTGACGCCGCTACCCTCTTCCTCCACCAGGCGATAGAGCGACAGCGCCAGGGGCTCGCCCTCATCCAGCTCGAACAGGTGCTGCAAGTCGAAGACGGCGGTGCGGGAACCGAAGTCTTCGCGATAGCTGGCGGGGAAGGCGTCGCGAAAACGATCCATCAGCTGATTGGCCCGCTCCTCGCCGAAGCCCTCGATCATGGCTTCCTGCAGCTCATCGCGCCAGCTGCGGGCCAGTTGGGCAACCTTGGCCTCGAGACGTTTGAGGTTCACCTCCCGTGGCACATTGCTGTTGAAGCGCAGGATGAACTGGATTCGAGCCAGTACCGATTCGGAGAGGTAAGTGTTGAAATCCCCGAAGGTGGCGTCGAGTTCCTCGCAGAGCAGCTGCTGGATGCGCAGGCGCAGGTCGGTAGAGAACACATCCCTCGGCACGAAGACCAGGCAGGAGTGGAAGCGTCCGGAATGGTCGGTACGCACGAAGATGCGCACCCGGCGGCGTTCGCGTATATCGAGGATGCCCAGCGCCGTCCTGGCCAGCTCCTGGGTATCGATCTGGAACAGGTCGTCACGCGGATAGACTTCGAGGATCTGTAGCAACTGCTTGCCGTTATGCCCTTTGGGGTTGAAGCCGGCGATCTCCATTACCGCCTTGAGCTTGCGCCGCAGCAGCGGAATATTGCGGGGTGACTCATTGTAGACGGTGGAGGTGAACAGCCCCAGGAAACGATGTTCTCCGATCACCCTGCCCTG
>SKVX01000020.1 GCA_007129225.1 Halomonas sp. | reverse complement strand
GCAGCCTGCCTGCCTTGACCCGGTCGCCGCAGCGGAGCGCGAGGAGTTCGTGCGTCCTACCCACGTGCAGCAGAGCGGTAACTGGGAGCAGGCGTTGAAGGATGCCGCCCTGGTGGTGGAGGACGAGCAGTTCGTCGGCGGCCAGGAGCATTTCTACCTGGAGGGCCAGGCCTGCCTGGTACAGCCCACCGAGGACGAAGGCGTCATCGTCCACACCTCCAACCAGCACCCCAGCGAGACCCAGAAGCTGGTGGCCGAGGTGCTGGGCATCCCGTTCCATGCCGTGACCGTGGAAGTGCGCCGCATGGGCGGCGGGTTCGGCGGCAAGGAGACCCAGGCCTCCCCCTGGGCCTGTATCGCCGCACTGATCGCCCGGCGCACCGGCCGCACCACCCGCGTGCGCCTGCCCCGCGCCGAGGACATGCGCGCCACCGGCAAGCGTCACCCGTTCCATAACCGCTACCGGCTGGGCGTTGACGACCAGGGCGTGATCCTGGGCGGCGAGATTACCGTGATCGGTGACTGCGGCTACTCGCCCGACCTGTCGGATGCCATCGTCGACCGCGCCATGTTCCACAGCGACAACGCCTACTCGTTGGGGGAAGCGCGCGTGACCGGTCACCGTGCCCGCACCCATACCGCGTCGAACACCGCCTTCCGCGGCTTCGGCGGCCCCCAGGGCATGATGGTGATCGAGGCGGCGATGGACGACATCGCCCGGCGCATCGGCGAGGACCCGCTGACGGTGCGCAAGCGCAACTTCTACCGCCCCGGCCGCCAGACTACCCACTACGGCCAGCAGGTGGACCAGATCGCCCTGCTCAAGGAACTGGTCGAACAGATCGAGACCAGCAGCGACTACTGGGCACGGCGCCGCGCCATCACCGAGTTCAATGCCGAGAGTCCCATCGTCAAGCGCGGCCTGGCGCTGACACCGGTGAAGTTCGGTATCTCCTTCACCGCCAAGCACCTCAACCAGGCCGGCGCCCTGCTGCACGTCTATACCGACGGCAGCGTGATGATCAATCACGGTGGCACCGAGATGGGCCAGGGCCTGCATACCAAGATCTGCCAGGTGGTGGCCCGCGAACTGGGCCTCGACACCGACGAGGTGCGCATCACCGCCACGCGCACCGACAAGGTGCCCAACACCTCGCCCACGGCGGCATCGAGCGGCGCCGACCTCAACGGCCAGGCCGCACGGGACGCCTGCATGAAGCTCAAGCAGCGCCTGTTCGACTTCGCCCACGAGCACCTCTACAAGGACTAGGGGCTCGATCGCGAAGACATGCGCCTGGAGGCCGGCCATCTCGTCGCCGGTTACGGCGAGAGCGAGCGTCGCATCCCCTGGGGCGAGCTGGTGCAGTCCGCCTACCTGAACCGCATCTCGCTCTCCGAGAAGGGCTTCTACGCCACGCCGCTGATCCACTACGACCGCAACGTCGGCCAGGGTCGCCCCTTCTACTACTACGCCTTCGGCGCCGCCGTGGCGGAAGTCAGCGTTGACACCCTGACCGGCGAGTATCAGGTCGACCGGGTCGACATCCTGCACGACGTGGGCGACTCGCTGAACCCGGCCATCGACCTCGGCCAGGTGGAAGGCGGTTTCATCCAGGGCATGGGTTGGCTGACCAGCGAGGAACTCAAGTGGAACGATGCCGGGCGCCTGATCTCCGACGGCCCCGCCACCTACAAGATCCCGACTTACGGCGACCTGCCGCCGGTGTTCAACGTCAAGCTGATGGAGGGCCACCCCAACTCCATGGCCAGCATCTACCGCTCCAAGGCGGTGGGCGAGCCGCCCTTCATGCTCGGCATAGCGGTGTGGTCGGCGTTGCGCGACGCCCTGGCCAGCATGACCGACTATGCCGAAGCCCCGCGCCTGGACACCCCGGCCACGCCGGAGCGGGTGCTGATGGCCGCCGAGACCCTGCGCGCCAAATATGATGCCTGGCCGCTGAAGAAGGGTGGTGAGTGATGAGCGCCCAGCGCCCCGAAAGCTGGCATGAGGCCCTGCACCGGCTTCAGCGCGAGGGGCTCCCCCATGCACTGGCCACCCAGGTGACCAGTGCCGGGTCCACGCCCCGGGAGCCCGGCGCGAGGATGGTCATCACCACTGACGAGGTGTTCGATACCCTGGGTGGCGGCACCTTCGAGTGGCAGACCATCGAGGCGGCCCGCGAACGGCTGGCCTCGGGCACGCTCGGCATGAGCCTGGAGGCCTTCGCCCTGGGTGGGCGCAGCGGCCAGTGCTGCGGCGGTTTCGTCAATGTGCTGCTGGAGGTGTTCCCCGGCAGCGCGGCGACGCTGGCCATCTTCGGCGCCGGCCATGTCGGCACCGAACTGGTCCAGCTGGCCGCCCCGCTGCCCTGGCGCGTGCTGTGGCACGACAGCCGTGAGGACATTTTCCCGGCCTGGGCGACAGACCAGCCACGCTTGGCCTGCCGCCACGCTCCCGACCCGCAGGCCGCGGTGGCCGCCCTGCCCGCCGGCAGCCACGCGCTGGTGCTGACCCACGATCACGCCGAGGATCGCGATCTGATCGATGCGCTGCTGAAGCGCGGCGACATGGCCTCGATCGGCCTGATCGGCTCCAAGAGCAAGTGGGCCAGCTTCCGTTCACGGCTCAACGATGCGGGACACGATGAGGCAGCACTTGCGACGGTACGCTGCCCCATCGGAGTTGCATCCGGTGGCACCGGCGGTGACAAGACGCCCTATGCCATTGCGCTGGCCGCCATGGCCGAGCTGCTGCCCCTGATGGGCAGCGCCGAGCGCGCCGACCGCCGCGGCCTCGACCCGGCTGAACTGCGACGTGTATTTGACTAGTGGCTTCATCCGGCAGGAGCTATGCCGGCGGCAGGCCCTTCGCGAAGGCGCTGTGAACCCATCCATGGGCGCTACATTTGCCATCCATGGCAAATGACCTTCGCTACGACCTGCCCCCGACCGCTCCAGTGCCATGCTCATACAAGCTGAAGCTTCAATGGATAACGAGCCCCAAACATGACGAACAACGACTCCCGCGTGATACGCGCCGAACTGCTGAGCTTCGATGCCGACCCCGGTGAGGGCGATACCCCCGCCGAGGGCAGCGTACGCCATATCGAGGACGGCGCCCTGTGGATCGAGGATGGCCGCATTCACGCCATCGATGAATTTGCCCGCCTCGAAGCGGACCTGCCCCCTGGCATCGAGGTGATCGACCATCGCGGCAAGCTGCTGATGCCCGGCTTCATCGACAGCCACGTGCATTACGTCCAGCTCGAGATCATGGCCTCCTACGGGCGCCAGCTGCTCGACTGGCTCAACGACTACACCTTCCCCGAGGAGTGTCGCTTCGCCCAGTACGATCATGCCCTGGCGCTCTCCAATGCCTTTCTCGACGAGATGCTTCGGGTCGGCACCACCACCGCCCAGGTCTTCTGCTCCAGCCATCCCGATTCGGTGGACGCCTTCTTCACCGCCAGCAGCAAGCGCGACCTGCGCATGCTGGCCGGCAAGGTGCACATGAATCGCCACGCCCCCGAGGCGCTCTGCGATGACGTCGTAGGCGGCGTTCGTGACGCCGAGCGGCTGATCAGCGACTGGCACGGCACGCGCCGGCTCGGCTACAGCCTGACGCCCCGCTTCGCCCCCACCTCGACCCGGGAGCAGCTGGACGCCACCGGCGGCATGATGCGCAACGACCCCAGCCTGTGGCTGCAGACCCATCTTTCCGAGAACACCGGCGAGCTGGACTGGGTCGCCGAGCTGTTCCCGGAGAGCCGCAACTACCTCGAGGTCTACGAGCAATCCGGCCTGGTCGGGCCGCGCAGCACCTTTGCCCACGGCATTCATCTCGACCAGGCGATGCGCCAGCGCCTGGCCGATCGCGGCGCCAACCTGGCCTTCTGCCCCAG
>SKVX01000401.1 GCA_007129225.1 Halomonas sp. | reverse complement strand
GCCATCGGCAGCTGGTGGGCCTACTACGAGCTGGGCTGGGGCGGCTGGTGGTTCTGGGACCCCGTCGAGAACGCCTCCTTCCTGCCCTGGCTGACCGCCACCGCCCTGATCCACTCGCTGGCGGTAACGGAAAAGCGCGGCGGCTTCAAGGTCTGGACGCTGATGCTGGCCATTCTCACCTTTGCCTTGACCGTGCTGGGCGCCTTCATCGTGCGCTCGGGCGTCATCACCTCGGTCCATGCCTTCGCCACCGACCCGGAGCGCGGCGTGTTCATCCTGGGCATGCTGGCACTGACCCTGCTGGGCTCGCTGACCGTCTACGCCTGGCGGGCACCCAAGGTCGGGCTTGGCGGCTCCTTCGCCTGGTATTCCCGCGAGTCGCTGATGATGGCCAACAACGTGTTGCTGGCAGTGGCCTGTGCCGCGGTGTTCATCGGCACCCTCTACCCGCTGGCGCTGGACGCCTTCGGCCTTGGCAAGATCTCGGTGGGCCCTCCCTACTTCGATACCGTCTTCGCCCCGCTGATGCTGCCGCTGCTGTTCCTGATCGGCCTCGGCCCTGCAGTGATGTGGAAGCAGGCCAACCCCAGCGACACCTTCCGCCAGCTGCGCTGGGCGCTGCTGGTGAGCGTCATCGCCGGTGGGCTCTGGCCGCTCACCATGGGCGCCTGGCGGCCGCTGACCGCCCTGGCGCTGATGCTGGCCAGCTGGATCATCCTGACCGCGCTGCTGGATATCCACAAGCGATTGGGCAGCGACCGCCAGCCGCTGGCCGTGCGGCTGCGAAAGGTGATGCGCCCCAGCTTCATGGGCATGCACCTGGCCCACGTGGGGCTGGCATTGATCGTGGTGGCCATCGCCATGGTCAACACCTACGAGGTTGAGCGCGACGTACGCATGGAGCCGGGCCAGACCACCTCGGCGGCGGGCTTCGACTTCACCCTGCAGCGCATGGAAATGGTGCGCGGTTCCAACTGGGATGCCGACCAGGCGGTGATCGATGTGACCCGTGACGGCCGGCCGGTGGCGACCCTGCTCCCCCAGCGGCGCTACTACGATACCCAGCCCCAGAACCCCATGCACCAGGCGTCCTTGCACCGTGCGGCGACCCGCGATGTCTACGTCTCCCTGGGTGAGCGGCTGGTGGGCGATGCCTGGAGCTTCCGTCTCTACTACAAGCCCTACATGTTCTGGATGTGGTCCGGGGCCATTCTGCTCGCCCTGGGCGGGCTGCTGGCGGCCAGCGACCGGCGCTACCGGCTGGCCCGCAATCGCGCCGTCGATACGCGCCACAGTGCCGGCACCCAGGGCAGCGGCCCGGCACGGGAGGTGACCAGCTGATGAACCTGCGCCTGTTGTTTCCGCTGATCGCCGTATCGGCCCTGCTTGGGCTGCTGTTCCTCGGCCTGGGCATGAACTCTCGCGACCTGCCTTCACCGCTGGTGGGCCAGCCGGCCCCGGCCTTCCAGCTCGAGGCGCTGGAGGACCCCAACCGGATGCTGACCGAGCAGGACTTCATCGGTGAAGTGGCATTGGTCAACGTCTGGGCGACCTGGTGCAGCACCTGCCGCGCCGAGAAGCCGCTGCTCATGGAGCTGGCCGCCGGCGGCATACCCATTCATGCCTTCAACTATCGCGACGAGCGCGATGCGGCGCTGCGCTATCTCAACGTCAGCGACAACCCCTACCAGACCATTGCCTACGATCCGCGCGGCGATGCCGGGATCGACTGGGGCGTTTATGCCACGCCGGAAACCTATGTTCTCGATGCCGAGGGGGTGATCCGCTACAAGCGCATTGGGCCGCTCAACCGCCAGCTGCTGCTCGATGAGGTGCTGCCGTTGGTGGAAAAGCTGCGCGATGAGCAGCGCAGGAGCGAAGCGAGGAGGGTGGCACAATCATGAAGCGATCCATGTTCCTGAGCCTGCTTGGCTTGCCGCTCTGGCTGGCGGCAGGGCTTGCCATGGCGCTGGCCATTGGTCAGCCGATCGAGTTCGAAACCGAGGCCCAGAAGCGCCAGTACGACACCCTGGTGCGCGAGCTGCGCTGCACGGTGTGCCAGAGCGAAACCATCCATGAATCCAACGCCGAGCTTGCCGCCGACATGCGCCGCCGGGTCTACGACATGACCCTGGCAGGCCACGATGCCGACGCCATCGTCGATTTCATGGTGCAGCGCTACGGCGACTATGTGCGCTACCGGCCGCCCCTGCAGGCCAATACCGCGCTGCTGTGGGCCAGTCCCTTCCTGCTGTTGCTGGGCGGGGGGCTCGCCTGGTGGCGAATGATAGTGGGGCGCAAGCGCATGGTACAGCGCCCGGAATTCACCCAGCAGGAGCGTGAGACGCTTCAGCGGCTGCGTAGCGGCGACTGATCGCCGGAGGTGATGATGAACGGAATGTTTCTGCTCTTTGCCATGGTGCTGTGCGTGATGGCACTGGCCTTCGTGGTCTATCCGCTGCTACGGGAGCCCCGCCAGGAGACCGGCGACACACGCCAGGCGATCAACCTGAGGGTGCATCGTGATCGTGTCCGTGAGCTCGACCAGGACCTGGCGACAGGTACCTTGACCCAGGCGCAGTACGACACCGCGCTGGCCGACCTCGAGCGGGAGCTGCTCGACAGCGGTGGCATCGAGCCGGATGCGGTAAATAGCGAAACAGCCCATGAAGTCCGCGGGCCGAGGCGAGTGGCCGCCTTCGCCGCCTTTGCCAGTATCGCCGTGCTGCCGTTCATGGCCGTGGGGCTCTATCTGGGCGTTGGCTATGCCGATGAGGTTTTTGCCACCCAGCTCCCGCCGGGTGAAGTGGCCAGCATGCAGGAACCCGCACCGGCTTCCGATGAGGCGATGCAGCGCCAGTTCGAGAGGCTCGCCCAGGAGCTGCAAGGGCGGCTGGCGCAGAACCCCGATGACCTGGAGGGCTGGATCCTGCTCGGCCGGACACTGACGTTCATGGACGACCTGGCGGCCGCAGAGCGCGCCTTCCGCGAGGCGATGGCTCATGGCGGGGACGGTGACCCGAACCTGTTGACCCGCTACGCGGATGTGCTGGCGGAGCGTCAGGGCAGCCTGGAGGGGGAGCCCCGTGCGCTGATCGAACGGGCGCTTTCTATCGACCCCGATCACGCCCAGGGGCTTTGGATGGCCGGTTCCCTGGCGTTCGAGGAGGCGGACCTCGACGCCGCACGGCAGTACTGGGAGCGGTTGCTCGGGGTGCTGCCGGGCGATTCACCGGAGGCAGACATCATTCGCGGCAACCTGTCCCAGGTGGCCCTGTCCGCGGCGGAGGGCTGAACGTGAAGCCATATTCGAGGAGGTGGTCATGAGGCCGACATTGAGCCGTGAGGCACTGCAGGCTGTTCGCCAAGTGCCGTTATTCCGGGGTCTGGAAGACGAGACCCTGGCACTGCTGACCGGCGGCGCCGTGGAGCGCAGCTATCGACGTGGCACCCTGCTGTTCAGCGAAGGCGAGCCGGCGGATCGCTTCTATGTGGTGCTGGACGGCTGGGTCAAGCTGTTTCGCGAGAGCCCTGACGGCAACGAGTGCATGGTGGGACTGTTTACCCGCGGTGAGTCCTTCGCCGAGGCGGCGATGTTCGACCGGCTGGGCTTTCCCGTCCACGCCGCGGTGGCCGAGGACGCCCGGCTGCTGGTGTTCACCGCCGATCACTTCCTCACCACCCTGGAGCAGAACCACGGCCTGGCGCTCAACCTGCTGGCCAACCTGTCGGGCCTGCTGCGCTACCTGGTGCGTCAGCTCGATCAGTTGACCAACCAGCCCACCTATCAGCGCCTGGCCGCCTTCATCGTTTCGCTATGCCCCTGTGACGCGCGCCAGGCCACCGTCTGCCTGCCCTGCGACAAGATGCTGATTGCCGGTCGCCTGGGCATGAAGCCCGAGAGCTT
>SKVX01000148.1 GCA_007129225.1 Halomonas sp. | reverse complement strand
ATCGGCCACGGCGTTCCAGGCGATGACGTCCCAGCGCAGGTTCATCACGTAGGCGGGCCTTGGCATGTCGTCCATCAGCGTCTGAACCAGGGGCGGTATTTCCTGCCATTGGTAGGCCTCCACCGGCGGCGGGCGGCGGTGGGCGAGCAGGAACAGGTGGCAGCATTCGGCGTCGTCGAGCTTGAGGGCCTTGGAAACGCTGAGCAGAAAGCTCTCCGAGACGTTGATGTCGCGTCCCTGCTCGAACCAGGTGTACCAGGTCAACCCCACGCCAGCGAGGGTGGCCACCTCCTCGCGGCGAAGCCCTGGCGTGCGCCGGCGGCCGGTGCTGGGCAGGCCGACGTCGGCCGGCGTCAGCTTGTTGCGGTGATGGAGCAGGAAGTCGGTGAGTTCGCTGCGGGTTCTGTCGAGGCTGCGTCCGGCCATGGCATTCTCTATTGAGCAGTTACTAGTGGGCAGTTACTAGTAGTAATAGGATAAGTGTCTATATTGTAACCCCATAAATATGGGCCAAGACTACCATGCCAACCCTATGGAAAGGAGACATGGCATGGTTCCCCTCAATGAAGCGTCAGGCTCGCGGCCCACCCGACAGCGGGCGGGTATCAAGGAGTGGGCCGGCCTGGCGGTATTGGCACTGCCCACGGCACTGCTCGGCCTCGACGTCACCATTCTCTATCTGGCGCTGCCCGCCCTGGCGGCGGATCTGCAACCGAGCAGCACCCAGGCGCTGTGGATCATGGATGCCTACGGCTTCATGATCGCGGGCTTTCTGATCACTATGGGCACCCTGGGTGACCGCATCGGCCGTCGCCGGCTGTTGATGATCGGCGCCGTCGCCTTTGGCATTACCTCGGTGATTGCCGCCTATTCCACCAGCGCCGCCATGCTGATTGCCGCCCGCGCAGTGCTCGGTGTGGCCGGCGCGACGCTGATGCCATCGACCCTGGCACTGATCAGCAATATGTTCGGCGACGTACGTCAGCGCGCCCTGGCCATTGGCGTGTGGGCCACCATGTTCGCCCTCGGCATGGCGCTGGGACCGGTGGTGGGCGGCGTGTTGCTTGAGCGCTTCTGGTGGGGCTCGGCCTTCCTGGTGGCGGTGCCCGTGGTGGCCGTGCTGTTGATTGCGGCGCCGATTCTGCTGCCGGAATATCGCGCTTCTCGCAGCGGTCCGCTGGATTTCCTCAGCGTAGCGCTCTCGCTGGCGGCCGTGCTGCCGGTGGTCTATGGCGTGAAGGAACTGGCCAAGTTAGGCCTCGAGCCCGTTCCGGTACTGGCGTTGGCGCTGGGGGCGCTGATGGCGCTCGTCTTCGTGCGTCGGCAGCAGTATCTGGACGACCCGCTGCTGGATATGCGGTTGTTCGGCAGCCGCACGTTCAGCGCAGCCCTGATCGTATTGCTGGTTGGCCTGGTTGGAGTTTCCGGCGTCATGCTGCTGGTGACCCAGTACCTGCAACTGGTGGCCGGTCTTACGCCGTTGGCGGCAGGGCTATGGATGGGGCCGCCAGCACTGATGATGGTGCTAGCGGGCATCATGGCGCCGCTGATTGCCCGGCGTATTCGTCCCGGTTACGTGGTGGGCGCCGCGCTGGCGCTCTCGACGCTGGGGTACTGGCTGCTGGCCAGCGTCGAAGTGAATTCCAGCGGAGTGGGCCTGGCGATAGCCGGGTTCTCGCTGGTCTATCTCGGCCTGGGTACCATCGCCGCCCTGGGGACGGACCTGGTGGTGGGTGCCGCGCCTGCGGAAAAGGCTGGCTCTGCCTCCGCCATGTCGGAGATGGTGCAGGAACTGGGCGTTGCGTTGGGCGTGGCCCTGCTGGGTAGCCTGGCCACCTTCGTCTATCGCGCACAGATCAGCGAGATCATGGCTGGTGGCGTGGCAGCCGACGTGTCCGGCATCGTGGAAGACAGTTTATGGGCCACCGTTGCGGCCGGCGAGAGCCTTCCTTCGGGCGTATTGCTGGAAGCCCAGCAGGCCTTCACCGCGGGGCTGAACGTGACCGCCACCGTGGGCGGCATTGCCATCCTGGCGCTGGCGGTAGTTTCCATCGTCAGCCTGCGACATGTCGGGGCCATCGGCGAAGAGGCCCTGGAGACCGCTGGCGAGAAAGGCGAGCCCTGCTCGCTCTTCTAGGTCGGTGAGCAATTCAGGGCATTCCAGCCCGCCATGGCACAGTCGGCAATGGCCAGCAGCGTCTCGCGCGAGGCGTTGCCGGGGGGCTGGATCGACAGGCCGTGCATGCGTTTATCAAGCAGGATCGGGAAGGCGGGTTGTCGTACCCAGGCTCGTCGCCAGCTCTTCCACCAATGCGTCGATGCGCCGCTCGGCCTGGGCCAGCGAGGCCTTCAGACGTTCGTCGCCGAACTCGTCATACTCCACGGCGATACCGTGCACGTCCTCGATACCTAGGTAGCCGAATACGGTACGAATGTGCGGCTCCACGTGGTTGGCCTGGGCCATGCGCTCGCCCGGTTCGTAGCCGTAGTCTCCGCGGGAGCTCAGCACTACCAGCCGCTTGTGCATCTCGGTCAGCATCGGCCAGTAGGGCAGCCCCTGGCGCGAGCGGTCGAAGCCGAAGGTGCGCCCGACCCGGACGATATTGTCGATATAGGCCTTGAAGCCGGCAGGCACGCCGAAGTTGTACATCGGCACGCCGGCGACGATCACATCGGCCTCCAGCAGTTCGTCGACCAGCGCATCGCTCTCGGCCAGGACGTCGTGCATCCAGGGTTCACGCGTCTCCGGCTTGGTGAAGGCCGCATGGATCCATTCGCCGGTGACGGGGCGGGGTGGGTGCTGGCCTACGTCACGATAGACGATGCGATCGTCAGGGCGGGCTTGTTTCCATTGTTCGACGAAACGAGCGCTTAGACGACGGGAATGGGAGCCGTGCGGATCGGTTCCGGAACGGCCGGAGCGGGCGCTGGCATCGATGTGAAGTAGCGTGGTCATGAGCGTCTCCTGACAAGTAGAATTCATCTTGGGTTGGTGCGTGGGAGACAGCATCTATCCATGGAGCATGGCTGACAAACGACCATTTCTTGTGAAATGGAATAGTTGAACTTGTCTATGATGGGCTTGGCCATGGCTGGGTTTTCAACGAGGAGACGTCAATGAATCGGCGCACGCTGCCACTATCGCAATTGCGTGCCTTCGAGGCGGCGGCGCGCCACCGTAGCTTCAAGAAGGCCGCCGAGGAGTTGGCCGTGACACCGGCGGCCATCAGCCATCAGGTGCGAGAGCTGGAGGCGCTCCTGGGCGTGGCACTGTTCGAGCGACGCACCCGCCAGGTGGTACCGACGGCAGCCGCGGAGAATCTGTTCCCGGTGCTGCGCCGCGGTTTCGATGCATTCGGCGAAGCGCTGGAAATGCTGCGCGAGCAGGGCGACGGTGGGAATGTCACGCTCTCCTGCACCTCGGCCTTCGCCAGCCAGTGGTTGTTGCCGCGACTGGCTGATTTCCATGCTAGGCACCCCGATATCGACTTGCGCATTCACGCCAGCGAAGCGCCTCTGGACCTGTCACGCGGTGCCTCGCTGGCGATTCGCTACGGCATGGGGCCTTACCCGGAGCATGAGGCCGAGGTGCTGGCCAATGACACCTTCGCCCTGGTGGCCAGCCCGCAGCTGGGGCTGAGCGGGTATGAGGATCTGCAGAGGGTCCGGCATATCGACTTCGACTGGTACAGCCCGGCGCTGGGGTTGCCCGCGTGGCAGCACTGGTGCCACGCGGCGGGAGGCGCCACTGCCGATCTGGGCGCGAGCCTGACTTTCTCCGAGGAGAGCCATGCGATTCAGGCCGCCATCGCCGGACAGGGCGTGGCGCTGCTGAGTCTTACCCTGGTGAAGGCGGAACTCGAGCGCGGCATTCTGCAGGTGCCCTTCGGCCCGCGGCTGCCAGGGCT
>SKVX01000092.1 GCA_007129225.1 Halomonas sp. | reverse complement strand
CGAGATTGCGAAGGGCTTCGACCTGATCGGCTGTCTCGATGCCTTCGGCAATGACGTTCATCCCCAGCTTGTGTGCAATGTGGATGATGGCCGCCACGATGGCCTGATCGGCCTTGCTGGTGGTCAGCTTGCGGATGAAGGTCTGGTCGATCTTGACGGTGTTGAAGCTCGCATCCCGTAGACGATCCAGGGAGGCATAGCCGGTGCCGAAGTCGTCAACGGCAATCTGGAAACCCTTCGCCTTGAGTTCGGCAAGGGCCTCTGGGTCCTCCATCAGCAGACTTTCGGTGACTTCCAGACAGAACTCCGACGGGGACAGGCCGGCGCTGGTCACGGCACGATATAGGCGCGAGACCGGGTTCTCAAAGCGGAATTCGGCGGCTGATACATTGACAGAGATCATCAGCGGAGCGCGCTTGCCAAGGCGGTGTTTCAACATTTTTTGATCCTGGCATGCACGATGGCTGACCCACTGTCCAATATGCTTGATGGCGCCGGTCTCCTCAGCCATCGGAATGAATTCAATCGGGCTGAGCAACCCCTTGCGTGGGTGCTGCCAGCGGACCAGGGCCTCGAGCCCGATGGTTTCGCCCGTCTCCAGGTTGACGATGGGCTGGTAGTGCAGGAGCAGCTCATCTTGCTCCACGGCCATCCACAGCTCTCCCTCAAGATGGAGCCGCTGGACTTCCTGAGAATCCCGATCAGGATCGAAGACATGCCAGTTGCCACCGCCGCTTCGCTTGGCCACATACATGGCAATGTCGGCGTATCGCAGCAGGTCGGCGGGTTCATCGTCCTCCGTCGACAGGGCGATTCCGATACTGGCACCGATCCTTGCCGTAACGCCGCGCACTGAAAAATCAGCTTTCAGCGCCTCGATCACCCGACGTGCCGGTTCCTGGGCTTCTTCCGCACTTTCCACGTCCTCCAGGAGCATCCCGAATTCATCACCGCCAAATCGGGCCAGCGTGTCGCGTTCGCGAACGGCAGCCTTCAGCCGCCGGGCAGCCTGGCGCAGCAACTTGTCACCGCTGGCGTGACCCAGGCTGTCATTGACGATCTTGAACCGGTCGAGATCGATGAAGAAGACCGCGATCTGCGTCTTGTCGCGTCGGGCTCTCTTGAGGGCCACGGCGAGCCGATCCAGGAACAGTTGCCGGTTCGGCAAGCCGGTCAGGGAATCGTAAAAGGCCTGGTAACGCAGTTGTTCCTCCGCCTTCTTGCGCTCGGTGATATCGAGACAGGTGCCGACGTGGCCTCGGAGGATGCCTTCGTCCACGATTACGGGCGCTCCATGAGTCAGCACTTCACGGTGTTCGCCGCTGACCGAAATGATCTGGAGTTCGTTCGTCGTCGGGAATCCCCTGGCACGCGTCTCACGGTCGGCACGCACCTGCGCGAGATGGCTGTCGGCGATGAACTGATCGATGCGCGTGCCTTCCACCGGTTCGTCGGGTGTCAGACCGAGCATGAAACGCATCGCCGGATTCAGGTACCTGATCAAGCCCTGGGCGTTGGTTTGCCAGATGCCGATCTCCGGCTGATCGGCCAGCGCGCGATATCTTTCCTCACTTTCCCGCAACGCGCGCTCGTACCTTTCCGCGCGCCTTAACAGGCGCAGGCTCAGCAGAGTCGCGGTGGCAATCAGCATCAACGCAGTCAGCGCCGTAGCGAACGAAAATACACGTTCCAGTTGCTTGCTGAGCTGGCCTATCTGCCCGGAGAAGAAGTCTTCCTGTTCGGTCAGTTGTCGGTCAATCTCGAGTATTCGCGTTACGTGCTGTCTGACGGCAGCACCATCGGGTTCTTCCCCGGTCATTGAATCACGCAGTTGTTCACTTTCGAGTACCAGTCTGTCAATGAGCACATCAGCTTGTGCCCAGGCATTCACGGCCTGTTCGAAAGACTCAAGATTTCGCCCGTATCGGAAAAGCCGGATCATCAGCTCGATGTCGTCCGGATGGTTCCTGCCATCGAGAAAGCCTTCCCGCGCAATATCGAAGTCCGGATTCATGCTGTCCAGTGTCAGCCGGGCACGGCGATCACCGTAGATGACCGCAAGCGCATCAAGATGGTCCTGATACGACATCTCGCTACCTTCGAGTGCATACTCCAGAAGAGAGGTCACTGACTGTTTTTGAGCCTTGGCCCACTGGCTTTCACCGTGGACGTAGGCTCTTGCTCCGGACAGTGCCTGGAAGCCCACGTGGCTAAGGGTCAGCAGCAGGGTGATGGCGATGGAAAACGCGACGATCACGGCGAGGAAGCGACCGCGCAGACTGATGCGGGGTCCACGCTGGGTCGTTTGCATCGGTTTCCTCGTGCTGGTCCCGTCGGGACTTGGAGTCATGCAGTCCTTCCCTCTTTATCTGCCCGCTGGAGCCGCAGACCGGGCTCCCATTCCCTGCCTCGTTGATATTGCTTTTCAAGCAGTATAGATCATCGGGTATTCACATAACTCGGAGCAGTCTGTCGGGATACCTCGCCGCCTTGGCCTTTCGGGTTCATTCAGCAGCGACTAGACTTGCAGTATGAGTGAAAAGCATGCAGCACAGCGCTACAGGCGGGCCAAGACCATTGCCATGGCTGCGCTCGACATTGCGCCGGAGCGGCGCGATACCTGGATTGCTCACCAGTGTGGTGACGATGGCGAACTGCTCCAGGAGGTGCGCTGGCTGATTGACGCGGCCGAGGATGACGCGGCCGACGAGGTCCCGGAGGAGTTCCAGCAGGCCACCGAACGGGCGCTGAGGCAGGTGTCGCTGCAGGTGCCATTGCCACGCGATTACCGCCTGATCCGGCGCTTGAGCCAGGGCGGTATGGGCATCGTGTACCTGGCCGAGCGCATTGACGGCGAAATTCGCCAGCGCGTGGCCCTGAAGCTGCTGCATGTCAGCGATACGCCGGACGAGCTGCTGGCCCGGCGTTTTGCCACCGAGCAGCAGATCCTCTCGCGGCTCAACCATCCGAATATTGCACACCTGATCGATGCCGGTGTGACTGCCGAAGGGCGGCCGTTCATGGCTACCGAGTTTGTTGACGGACAGCCGATCGACGCCTGGTGCCGGGACAGGGGCAGCCCGCTTGACCAGCGATTGAAGCTGTTCCGCAAGGTCTGTGACGCGGTTGATTACGCACACCGGCACATGGTCATCCACCGCGATCTCAAACCGGCCAATATTCTCGTCTCCGCCGACGGCGAACCCAAACTGCTCGATTTCGGCATTGCGCGTTTGATGGTCGGGCCGCAGGAGGGTGACGGGAACGATGACGCGGAGGAAGCGGAAGGCAAGGGACTGACCCTGTCCTACGCCAGTCCCGAGCAGATCGAAGGTCAGGGGCTGAGTACAGCGACCGATGTGTATTCACTGGGTGTGGTGCTTTACGAATTGCTGACCGGTGTGCAGCCATTTGCCCGCCATGACAATGCCCGTGACTTGCGCACCGCCATTCTGGCCGGGAGTCTGGAGCCACCGTCTCGGCAGGGAAGTTCCCAAGGGCGCCGGATTTCTTATGACCTCGAGGCCATCGTGCTCAAGGCGATGCGCGTCGATCCGGAGTCGCGCTACGAATCGGCCCGTTCGCTGGGCGAGGATCTCCGTCGATTGCTCGAGCATCGTCCGGTGACTGCCCGGCGCAGCCATGCCCTCTATCGGACCGGACGATTCCTGCGGCGCCACCGTCTGGGCGTCGCGGTGGCGGCCCTCGTCGGCGTGTTGCTGGCCGGTTTCCTGGTGGATCGTGAGTCCCAGCTCCAGCGAATTGCCTGGGAGCGCGATCGGGCCGAGGCGGTGACCGAGTTCATCAACGAGCTTTTCGCCGGGGCCGATTCGTTGCCGTCACGCGGCAACGAGGTGACCGTGCGTGAAATTCTCGATCTGGGTACCGAGCAATTGCAATCGGCCGATGACTACAGCCCGGCACTGCTCGG
>SKVX01000263.1 GCA_007129225.1 Halomonas sp. | reverse complement strand
ATCACCCAAGGACCACCAGGTCGCCGCCCAGGCCCGCCAGTACCTGCTTACCGCCCAGCTGGAAATGGCCCAGCAGGCCAGCGCGCGGCACAGCGCCGAGCGCCCCGAACCCAATACCACGGAAACCTCGGCCGGCTCGCAAGCCAGCGGCAGTGACACGCTCGAATCCAGCAAGAGCTCCCTCTCCAATTACGACATCATCGCTCGCGCCGCCTTTGCCAGCGGCGGTACCGCCAAGCTGAGTGGCAAGGCATAAATCAGCAGCCTTACCACCCATCCTATCCTGGGCCCCTATATCAGCCCTGCATGACAGCGCACGCACCCAAACGTCCTGGCCAGGAGCTGTTTCTGTTCAGGTGCCGGATAGAAGCGGTGTTGGTAAGCGCGTCTCATCATGACCTACGGTTTACGGCACAAATTGTCAAACAGCTACCCTCTGAGCAGGACGCAGCGAGAACAGGATCCTCCTGTCGGACGACGCGCCATCCCTCTCCATGCCTGAAGAAAGGGGTCGCTCGCGCAAAGATGATGAAGGGTCGCATTGAGCGCTCCAATTGCCAAAAACCGAATTGTTCAGCGGTTCCCTAATGTCATGAGTCAAAAAATCGTTGAATAAATATTTCCTCGCTTGTCTACCATCTACGGTATCGACACTGTGGAGAGCGAGCGATGAGAGGCCGACCGAAGACAGAGTTGGTGTTGAGCGATCATGAACGCGAGCAACTTCAGTCGTGGGCGCGACGGCGTAAGACCGCGCAGGCTCTGGCGCTCCGTTCACGCATCATTCTCGAATGCGCGAGCGGCACGGACAACAAAGTGGTTGCCGACCGTCTGGCCGTGACGCCGCAGACGGTGTCGAAGTGGCGTAACCGCTTCGTCACGATGCGCCTTGACGGCCTGACGGACGCACCAAGAACGGGGACGCCGCGCACGATCGAAGACGCGCAAGTGGAAGAGGTCATCATCCGTACGCTGGAATCCACGCCCAAGGACGCGACACATTGGAGCACGCGCAGCATGGCCAAGGAGGTGGGCATGTCGCAATCGGCGATCAACCGGATCTGGCGAGCGTTCGGTCTGCAGCCGCATCGGCAGGAGACGTTCAAGCTCTCCACCGACCCGCAGTTCGTGGAGAAAACTCGCGACATTGTGGGCCTGTACCTCGATCCGCCCGTCAAGGCCATGGTGCTGTGCGTGGACGAGAAGAGCCAGATCCAGGCACTCGATCGTACGCAACCGATACTGCCGCTGGCGCCGGGTGTCCCGGAGCGGCGCACGCATGACTACATGCGCCATGGCACGACGACGCTGTTCGCGGCACTCGACGTGGCTACTGGAAAAGTTATTGGCCGGCTTCACCGACGCCACCGCAGTCAGGAGTTCCTCAAGTTCCTCCGCACGATAGATGCCAACGTGCCCGCCGATCTCGATGTTCATGTGATCATGGACAACTACGGGACGCACAAGACGCCTACGGTGCAGCGCTGGTTTGCTCGTCACCCGAGATTCCAGGTGCACTTTACCCCCACGTCGGCCTCCTGGCTCAACCAGGTTGAGCGGTGGTTTGCCACGCTCACTGAAAAGCAGATCCGTCGCGGCACTCATCGTTCGACCCAGCAGCTTGAGAAAGCCATCCGTGCCTATCTTGATCTCTATAATGCAGATCCGACGCCCTTCGTCTGGTCGAAGACCGCTGATGAGATACTGGCAAGCATCAAACGATTTTGTCTACGAACTTCTGATTCACGACACTAGCGGGCCTCACGGGTATGCCACAGACGTAGCAGATAGATGGTGGAACCCGTGATTTCGTAGCGCATCTCGTAATGGCCGACCAGAAGCCGCCGCACGTCACGCGGCTGGAACTCTTCCAGCTGCTCGCCGATACGCGGGTTGGTCAGCAGGGTGGTCGGTGCAGAGGTGAGCTGCTGCACCGTGCGGGCCGCTGCGGGCTGATTCACTGGTGCCAGAAACTCGTAGAGACGTGCCAGATCGGATAGGGCCTTGCTCGTCCACTTCAATTCCATCAGCGTGGCACTGACAGGGGGGTATCGGTGCTCAGGCTGTCGGCCCAGGCCTGCACAGCCTGATGTTCGATGACACTACCGGCATCCACATCGGTCAGAGCCTCGCGGGTCAGGCGGTTACGCTCCTCTTCCTGATCAAGCCAGGCGACCAGGGCTTGCTTGACGATCCAGTTTTTGGAGCGATCCAGACGATTGGCAATTTCATCGACTCGCTCGGCCAGCTCTACGGGGACGTGGGCAGTAACGGATCTGGTCTTGGCGGTGGTGGCCATCGCAACTTCCTTTGCAGCAGAATTAATCATATTTAATCATAGTCAATAAATGTGCCCCGTCAAGCTGAAGGATGACACTTTGTTTCCATCCCACATCCTGGCTGCTCGGGGATCTCGCGCTGGACGCTGGTGCCACCCTTCATCAGGTGCATCAGGAGGTCTATGCCGCAGACGCCTTCAACCCTAGCACCAAGGGCAACGCCCGGTTCAGTCCGATACAGGATGGCCAGGGTCATGTTATCCCCACCATCTACGCGGCACATACCTTCGATGGCGCACTCATGGAAACCGTCTTTCCTGGCGTGCCTTACGCCCTCGGCCCTAAGCAGTTTTCCCAGGAAAAGCTGGCGGGACAGCTGCACTCATGCCTTACCATATCCACACCGCTCATCCTGGCAGATCTAACCAGCACGGCGCTTCGCGCGATGGGAGTTCAACGCAATCAGCTCATCGACACCGAGGCGGACCAATATCCGGCAACAAGGAAGTGGGCAATAGCGGTCCATGCCCAACATCCCCAAGCCCAGGGATTGCTGTGGGTATCACGCCAGGACGACACAGATCGGGCTGTGTTGCTGTTCGGGGATCGTATTACCCCCGAAGCGCTACGCCAGATCGGCAAATCCCGGCTGCTCACCAGTGGCAGCGGACTCGAAAAGGTTGTGCTTCTCGCGGATCGAATCGGCGTCAACATTGTTCCTTGACCGCACCCGTTGGCGCCAACGTTTGAAGCCCTACCCTGGGCCTCCGTATACATACAGTATCGGTAGCCGCCCATGTCCGTCGTCATCATGAGGCCACTCACAAGGGCCTCCACCGAAGCGCATCTCCCGCCTTTCCCTATGCTTACAAGCACACCAGCCCGCTCTATTCGATATCCTGCATGCTCACAGCTCCAAGGCCAGTGAAACCCGCAGCCATGAGAGCTCCTACCGCCCTTCACCCTGGTGGAATTGCTCCGATACCTGATAGCGCGTACTGCGGCCCCCTCCAGGCATTTTCATCAAACAGCCCTGCTCGACCATACCCGCGAGGTGCCGGGTTGCGGTTGCCTTACTGACCTTGGCGACTTTCTGGTACTTCGACGCACTGATGCCGTGTTCGAAGCCGCTCTCTCCTCCATCCAGCAGGCGGTTCAGCACCTTCACTTGTTCGGGGAGCAGGTGAGCCTCCCTGAAGCGCTGCCAGAAGCGGGCCTTGGCCAGCGCCCGCTCTACGTGGCCCAGGATGTCCAGCAAGGTGGCATCCAGGGTCTCCAGGAACCAGACGAGCCAGGCAGTCAGGTCAGGTGTGCCCCGTTGGCTTTCCTCAAGCCGACGATAGTAGTCGGCGCGACGCTCCAGAATGGCCGCCGACATGGCATATAGGCGGATACTCTGCTGATCTGCCTGAGCCAGGGCCCGGTCGGCGATTGCCCGGGCAATCCGGCCGTTGCCATCTTCAAACGGATGCAGCGTCACAAACCAGAAGTGTGCCAAGCCCGCCCGAACCAGGGAATCTAGCTCGGGGGCATGACGGCTGGACTCGAACCACGCGAGGAACTGGTCAACTTCGTGCTTCAATCCCTCTCGCGGCGGTGCCTCGAAATGCACCTTGGGACGATCCAGGCGACCCGAGACTACCTTCATGGGCTCCACCCT
>SKVX01000244.1 GCA_007129225.1 Halomonas sp. | reverse complement strand
GGAGCGCGGCGCTCCACCCGTGGAGGCTGGCTGACCAGCCACCAGGCCAGCAGCAGACCGCTCGCCAGTACCAGCAGTGCCAGCAGGGGACCCAGCGAGAGGCGGCCCCGTTGTGGAACAAGGGAGCCGGGGCGATACGGCGCGCGGTCAGCGGCGGCGTGACGAGGCATAGGGAGACTCAAGACGGGGTGGCGGCCAAGCCATCATCACCCCGTGCGATGCAGCCAATCGTCAGGAATCGTGCAAGCAATATGCAAGCAGTGCCCGGATGTCAGGGGCAGGTGTCGCCGATGTGCAGTTCGGTGTGCAGAATCTTGGCGTGCGGTTTCTCGAGACCCAGGATCATGCGGGCCGCCAGGCGTCCCTTGGCATGGCTCTCCTGGCACACCGTGGTGAGCCTCGGTGCCCGGTACTGCCCTTCGGCGATGCCGTCGAAGCCGGTCAGCCGCAGGTCTTCGGGAACGCGAATACCCCGCTCTTCAGCCAGGGTCAGGGCGGTCAGCGCGAGACGGTCCGACATGCAGAGCAGCAGGTCGGGCCGCTCCTCGTCCGGCAGGTCGAGAATCGATGCGATCACCGGCGCGCAGACGTCGAAGGTATTCTCCTCCACATTCCACATCGGCACCTGCTCGGCCTCGAAGCCATGCTCGGCCAGGGCGCGGCTGAAGCCCGTCAGTCGTGCACGGGTAATGGTACGATCGGCCGGCAGCAGGGCATGGTCGGGGGTGATATAGCCATTGCAGGGCTCGGCGGTCAGGCGCAGGTTAATGATCCCTGGCCGTTTGGGCCGGAGTGCCGTCAGGGCGTGTCGCGCGATGGCGTAGCAAGCCGGTTCGTTGTCGATATGTACCGAGGGGTAGCCCGTCACATTGAAATCCACCGCCACCAGTGACGCCTGAACGGGCAGCGAGTCGAGCAGTTCCGAGGTGGGGATCAGGCCATAGACGATAAAGCCATCCGCCATGCTTGCCGAGCCTGGGATCGGGCTCTGGGCCTGGCGCGCGGAGAGCAGCAGCAGGGTATGGCCCTGGGCATCGAGAACTTCGGCAACCCCGGAGAGGAACTCACTGGAAACGGCATCGTTGAGGCTGTAGGTGAGGCTCTCGGCGAGAAGCACCGCAATGATGCGTGAACGGCCGGTGCGCAGGCTGCGGGCCTTGGCATCGGGGCCGCGATAGCCCAGCCGCTTGGCTTCGTCGAGAATGCGCTCGCGCAGCGACGGCGACAGCTGGTCCGGCCGGTTGAAGGCGTTGGAGATGGTGGCGGTGGAAACGCCCAGTTCTCGTGCGAGATCCTTCAGGGTGATACGGCGGACCGGTTGTGACACGTTTCTTTCCCTGCTAATGAGTGCCTGCCAAGCATACCGTCCCGGCCGTGGCCGGGACAGTCCGGGTCATGCGACGGCGCTGACGGGCTTTACCCGGAGCGCTCTGTCCTCGCCATCGAACAGGTGGACATGCGCCGGGTCCGGGCTCAATGCGACACACTGCCCGACCGACCAGTGGGTAGGGGCCTCGCTGCGCTGGATCAGCAGGGTGTCGCCCTCCTTGGGATCGAGGTAGACGTAGACCTCATTGCCCAGGTACTCCACGTTGACGATCTCGAAGCTGTTCTCGCCCTGGGCCTCGGTCAGGCGCAGGTGCTCGGGGCGAACGCCGACTGTCAGGCGGGCGCCCTTGGCCAGGCCGTCGGCATCCTGGGGCAGGTCGAGCGGCGCCATGCCTTTGGCGAGGATACGACAACCGGATTCAGTGGATCCGAGCAGCTCTGCCGGCATGAAGTTCATGGTCGGCGAACCGATGAAGCCGGCCACGAACCGTGTTGCGGGCTGCTGGTAGAGCGTCTGGGGGCTGCCTACCTGTTCGATGCGGCCGCCGTTGAGCACCACGATCTTGTCGGCCAGGGTCATGGCTTCCACCTGATCGTGGGTGACGTAGATCATGGTGGAGCCGAGCCGATGATGCAGGCGGGCAATCTCGTTACGCATCTGAACCCGCAGCGAGGCGTCCAGGTTCGAGAGTGGCTCGTCGAACAGCAGGATGCGGGGCTCACGGGCCATGGCGCGGCCCATGGCCACGCGCTGGCGCTGGCCGCCGGAGAGCGCCTTGGGCTTACGCTCGAGCAACTCCTCCAGCTGCAGGATGCGGGCGGTGGCCATCACTCGTTCGTGAACGGTTTCCTTGGATGCCTTGGCCAGCTTGAGGCCGAAGGCCATGTTCTCGTAGACCGTCATGTGCGGATAGAGGGCGTAGGACTGGAACACCATGCCGACGCCCCGCTCCCGGGGCGGCAGATCGTTGACGATCTCATTGCCGATGTAGAGCTCACCGTCGGTGATCGACTCCAGTCCGGCGATGAGGCGCAGCAGGGTCGACTTCCCGCAACCGGAAGGGCCGACGAAGACGACGAACTCGCCGTCGCCGACCTTCAAGTCCACCTCCTTGATGATGGGGGTGTTGCCGAATACCTTGTTGATCTTTTCCAGGGTGACGCTAGCCATGGGGTGTTTCCTCCAGCTCATCTTGCTGGTCGTTGGTGTTCAGTCCGGCGGCGCGAAAGAAGGCAGCCTGGTAGGGCGGCAGTGTGAGCCTCCCGCCATCGATCTCGTAGTGGAAGCCGTGACCCTTCAGCGCCGTATCGACTTCAGGGAGCTCGGTGCTCTGGGACTGGCCGGTCAGGTTGAAGACACAGACGAGTTCATCATCTCCACGCTGGCGCACGAACCCCACGAGCTCGTCCCCCACATCGACGAGTTTCAGGTCACCATCGAACAGTGCGGGCTGTGAACGACGGAACTGCAACAGGCGGCGCGTGGCATTGAGCATCGACCTCGGATCGTCCTGCTGGCGTGAAATCGCCAGCGCCAGGTGAGGCGAGGCCACCGGCAGCCAGGGTTCGGTGCGCGAGAAACCGGCCTGAGGCGTATCGTCCCAGGGCATTGGCGTACGGCAGCCATCGCGACCCTTGAATTCCGGCCACAACACCTTGCCGTAGGGGTCCTGGATCCGCTCGAAGGGCACGTCGGCTTCTGGCAGGCCGAGCTCCTCCCCCTGGTAGAGACACACGCTGCCACGCAGTGAAAACAGCAGCGCTAGCGCCACCTTGGGGTAGGCCTGCGGCTCTTCCTCGGCGCCCCAGCGAGTCGCACTGCGCACCACGTCATGATTGGACAAAGCCCAACAGGGCCAGGCGTCACCGGCCAGGCGCTGGAAGCGTTCCAGCACTTCCCGAATGTAGCATGGTGAGTGCGGTTCGTTGAGCAGGTCGAAGGTATAGGCCATGTGCAGCTTGTCGCCGCCGGCGGTGTACTCGGCCATGCGCTCGAGAGGATTGTCGTCGCCGATCTCTCCCACCGTGGTAGTGCCGGGGTACTCGTCCATCAAGGCGCGCAGTTCCTTGAGGAATTCGAGGTTCTCCGGGCGGCTCAGGTCATAGACGTGGCGCTGCCAGGTGTAGGGGTTGGCGTCCGGGGCGCCGAGGGTCTTGGCGGCGCCTGCCGGCACCGGCGGATTGTCGCGCAGTTCGGCGTCGTGGAAATAGAAGTTGACGGTGTCCAGGCGGAAGCCGTCGACGCCAAGCTCCAGCCAGAAGCGCATATTGTCCAGCTGCGCCTGACGCACTTCCGGGTGGTGAAAGTTGAGGTCCGGCTGGCTCGACAGGAAGTTGTGCAGGTAGTACTGGCGCCGGCGCGGGTCGAAGGTCCAGGCCGGCCCGCCGAAGATGGACAGCCAGTTGTTGGGCGGGGTGCCGTCCGGCTTGGGGTCGGCCCAGACGTACCAGTCCGCCTTCGGGTTGGTGCTGTCGGCGCGGCTCTCCTGGAACCAGGGGTGCGCCGCGGCGGTGTGGCTGATCACCTGGTCGATCATCACCTTGAGGCCGAGCGTATGGGCCCGGGCCAGCAGCGCCTTGAAGTCATCCAGGGTGCCGAACATCGGGTCCACGTCGCGGTAGTCGCTGACGTCGT
>SKVX01000337.1 GCA_007129225.1 Halomonas sp. | reverse complement strand
GGCGCTGCTCGCTCCAGTCCTTGTCGCCCTGGCCGGCAGTCGCTGCCAGCGAGAGGGGCGCAATGGCGACGGCGAGCAGGGCGGGCATCAACAGCGTGCGGGACAGTGAACCTTTCATATCAAGTAACTCCTGGGTGCTGGGGTGATGGTGCCAGTATCCGGAAGCGGCGTGCAGCGGGCGTGCACGGAGTGTGCAAACCCTGTGGAGCCTACTCCTCGGGCTGATACTTGTAGCCTACCCCGTAGACCGAGCGGATGATCTCGCGTTCGGGCCAGGTGTCGGAAATCTTCTTGCGCAGTTTCTTGACGTGGCTGTCGACGGTGCGCTCGGAGACGATGCGATGGTCGCGGTACATGCGGTCCATCAGCTGGTCGCGGGAGAAGATCCGCCCCGGCGACTGCATCATCACCTTGAGCAGCTGGTACTCGACGGCGGTGAGGCCAAGGTCATGGCCGTCGGCCAGGGCGCGCCAGCCGTCGTCGTCCAGCATCAGGTTGCTGCCGGTGCTGGTCGCTGGGTCGCTGGCGGCCCGGCTGCGGCGCAGCACGGCCTTGACGCGGGCGACCACTTCCCGCGGGCTGAATGGCTTGCAGATATAGTCGTCGGCACCCAGTTCCAGGCCCAGCAGGCGGTCCACTTCCTCGACCCTGGCCGTGAGCATGATGATGGCGAGCTTTGGCCAGCGCTGGCGAATTTCGCGGCACAGGGTCAGGCCATCGGTACCCGGCAGCATCAGGTCGAGCAGCACCAGCGCCGGGGGGCCTTCGCCTGCCATGTTTTCCTGCAGCCAGGGCAGCACGTCGTCGCCATGGTCGATGGGGTGCGTGGCAAAGCCGCTGCCTTCCAGGTAGTCGGCCACCAGGCGAGCGATCTTGGGCTCGTCTTCGACGATCAGCAGGGTCTCGCGCGGGACATCGGGGTCGTGCATGGGCTCCTTTCCTTCCTTATTGGCTGGGTCGGTCGTCGTCAAGGGCGGGGAACTCGAGGGTCCAGCATAACCCACCCAGGGGAGAGGGGGAGGCGTGCATGGTGCCACCGTGGCTCTTGACCAGCGCGCTGGCGATGGAGAGCCCCAGCCCGCTGCCGCCGCTGGCTCGGTTGCGAGAGCCCTCTACCCGGTAGAGTCGTTCGGTGAGACGGTCGAGAGCCTCCTCCGGCACACCAGGCGGGCTGTCCTGCCAGGTGATCCGTACCCGGTCTCCCTTCTGGGTCAGGCTCACCTCCAGTCGTCCGGGAGGCGCCGTATAGGCGCGACTGTTATCGAGCAGGTTGGTCCACAGCTGGCGCAGGCGGCGGGCGTCGCCACGAATCCAGGCGGGTTTCTGGATATCCGTGGCCAGCTCCAGGCCGCTGTCATCGAGCCAGCCGTCGGCTTCATCGAGCCAGGCGCCGAGGCTTTCGGCCAGGTTCAGGGGGGCGAGCTGCACCTCCAGGGCGCCGGCATCGCTCTGCGAAAGTAGCCGCAGGTCGGTGACCAGGCGCTCGAGTTGGCCGACCTCCTGGGAGAGCGAATAGAGGTTGTCGTCGTCGAAGGGCCGAATGCCGTCCTGCATGGCCTCGATCTCGCCACGCAGTATCGCCAGGGGCGTGCGCAGCTCGTGGGCGATATCCGACACCCACCTGGCCCGGGCATCTCGGCTGGCTTCCAGAGTGGCCGCCAGGACATTGAAGTCATGGGCCAGTCGTGACAGCTCATCGCGCCCCTGCTCCCGCAGGCGGGTGCTGTAGTCGCCTTCCGTAAGGCGTCGGGTAGCCAGTGCCATGCTGCGGGTGCGACGTCCCAGCCACCAGGCGAGGCCACCGGCCAGAAGCAGCGAGGCCATACCCAGAGCCACGATGATGATGACCAGGTTGCGTTGTTGGCGAGCAAGGAAAATTCGGTCCATGCGCGCCATCAGCTGCTGCGGAGGCCGATAGCCGAGGGTGCCGACCTGCTCGCCCTGATGTTCGATGGGCAGCCAGTGCAGCTCGGCGGCGGTTTCGCTGTCGTCCGGGGCAAGCCCTATCACCGGCAGGCCATCGGCATCGTGAAGCACGAAGTCTCGGGCATCGCCCAGGCGGCGCTCGATGCCGTGGGCGGGCGGTCCCTCGCCGGGCCACAGTTGCTGGCGTACCAGGCCCTGCCAGGCCGGCGGCGAGTCGCGCAGCCACTGCCACCCGCCACGCCTTGCCCACTCCTGTCCGAGGCCCTCCGCCAGGGTCTCGGCACGGCTGGCCTGGGTGGTTTCCAAGTAATCGATGAAGCCGCGATCCAGGCTGCGCGATACGGCCAGGAAGACCAGCCCGGCGATGCCCACGTTGACCACCAGGATGATCACGAACAGCTTGATTCCCAGGCGTGAAATGGCAGGGCGGGGAAGACGAAGGCTCATTGGGTGGGCTCCAATGACTCGGGGGTGAGTTGGCGGCCATGGATACGTTCGCGAAGTCGTTCCAGCATCAGATAGAGGCAGGGTACCAGTACCAGCAGGATCACGGTGGCGAAGAGCATGCCGAAGCCGAGCGAAATGGCCATGGGGATCATGAAGCGGGCCTGGCGAGAGGTCTCGAAGATCATCGGGGCAAGCCCGAGGAAGGTGGTCATGGTCGTCATCATGATGGGCCTCAGGCGGCGTGTTGCCGCGGCAACAATGGCTTCGCGTGCGCCCATGCCTTCCCGCCGGCGTCGGTTGGCATAGTCGATCAGGACCAGGGAGTCGTTGATGACCACGCCGGAGAGCGCCAGCATGCCCATCAGGCTGATGACCGATAGCCCGTAACCCATGATCATGTGGCCGGCCACGGCACCGATCACCCCGAATGGGATGGCGGCCAGCACCAACAGCGGCTGCAGATAGCTGCGAAAGGGGATTGCCAGTAGCGCGTAGAGTGCGATCAGGGTCAACCAGGTGGCCTGGGTGAGTGCCGAGACGTTGTCGGCGGTTTCCTGCTGACGGCCGCCCGGAGCGACCTCCAGCCCCGGCCATCCGGCCTGCAGGGCGGGAAAGACATCGGCCTGGAGCGTGCCCAGTACCTGATTGACCTGAGCCTCGCTGGCCACATCGGCGGTGACGTTGATGATGCGCCGGCCATCGACACGCTGAAGTGTCGTGGCGGCACGGCCCAGGTAAATCTTGGCCACCCGGTGGAGGGGCGCCGTTGCGCCATCCGGCGTGCGGATCGGCAGTCGGTAGAGGTCACTCAGGCTGTTCCTGTCGCTGCCGGGCAGCCTGACGACCACACTGATCTCGTGACGGCCGACGAACTGCTCGATCGCGGTGACGCCCTGCAGCGGTCCACGAAGCTGCCCGGCGAGATCCGCGCCGGTCAGGCCTATGGCCAGGCCTTCCGGAGAGAGCCGGATCTCCAGCTGTGGCTTGCCGTCGGCCAGGCCGCTGTCGATATCGGTAAGACCATCGAGTTGGGCCAACTCCTCGGCCAGGAGGGTCGCGGCGGATTCCAGTGCCCCGCTGTCGGAATGCGAGAGACGCAGGGTCAGGTCGGCCCCCTGGCCGGGACCACCGAAATCGGATTCGAAGCGTACCGACTGGACTCCGGTGAAGTCGCCGGCTTCTTCCCGCCAGGCCCGTGCCACGCGTGAAGGCGGCCAGTCGTCGAGGCTGTCACGCGCTAGGGTGAGTCGCACGTTCAGGCGATCACCGTCGATCTGGGCGCGGGTGGCGGAGAAGCTCGGGCCATCCTCCCGCTGGCTCAGTGCACTGGCACTCTCCAACAGCTGGTCACGCACCCGTCGGTCCTCGCTGATGGGGCTGCCGACCGGCAGGGTGACCGTGACCTGAACCCGGTCCGACTCGGCCCGCGGCATCAGCGAGAAGCCGAGACGGCCGCTCATGGCCCAGGCGATGGCGACGACCAGCAGGGCAATGGCCAGGCAGACGGTCAGCAGGCGCTGATCCAGGGCACGCTGAAGGAAAGGGGCGAACTGGTGCTGGGTGAAATGGGACAGCCCGCCCTGCAGGGTCC
>SKVX01000166.1 GCA_007129225.1 Halomonas sp. | reverse complement strand
TCGAGCACCAGGCTAGTGGGCAGGTCGCCCAGCGTCACGCGGGCCACGGCCAACGGGGGTAGCTCGCCAGCCATGTCGCGGGCAATGATGAAGACACGGGTATCGTCATCGAGCATGCCCTCCAGGCTCTCATCCAGGCGAACGCTGACATGGATACCCGGCCCCTGGGCGATCGGCTCCTGCTCTTCCGGGGCAACGCCGAGGCGCTGCTGGGCGATACGAATGCCTTCCCGCAAGGCTTCCGAGGAGCTGGAGTCGGACATGCCGGCGATGGCGCGACGCCAGCGGTCGATGGCCAGCTCGTAATCACCGCCGTCGAAGGCCTGGACGCCCAGCATGCCAAGGATGGTGGGCTCGCGGGGGTCACGCTCCAGGGTCTCGTCAACCAGCGCCTGTACCTCGTCGGTGACGCTGCGGTTGGCCATGAAGAACTTCAGTTGGGCCTTCTGCGCCAGCAGCGATGCCTGCCGCCCCTCGAGTTCGATCAGGTTCTCCAGCGCATTCAGCGCCGCGGCGCCCTGGCCGGCATCGCGGTAGATGGGATAGAGCGACGCCCAGACATTGGGGTTGTTGGGCTGACGCTCCGCCTGCTGTTCCAGACGCTCCACCAGGGTCGGCAGGGAGTCGCTTTCCTGAAAGGCTTCGTAGAGCGCCAGGTCGCCTTCGGCGCCGTGCTGCAGGTACCAGGCCACCGACCCGATCACCACCGCCACCGCCACCAGCGGGACGACGAGGCGACCGGAGGCGGGTGAACGCAAGGGAGAGCGCTTCAGGTCCTCAGTATCCTCGAGCAGGCTGCGATCGAGTTCCAGGCGGTCTTCATCGAAACGGGCCTGGTCGATATCGCCCCGCTCCAGCGCCGCTTCCAGCGATGCCAGGCGGCGGCGATAGATCGCCACGTTTTGTTCCGCGGACTTGTCGTTTTCCTCGAAGCTGACCTGGGCATCGTGTACCAGACGCGCCCGGCGCAGGGGGGCCACCAGCAGCCACAGCGCAGGCAGCAGGAGAACGGCAAAGGCAAGCCACAACAGACTCATGGGGTTCTCCCGCGGTTGATCAGGGCGTCGAGACGCGCACGCTCTTCGTCGCTCAGGGCGCGGGCCGAAGCATTACGGCGGGCGCGCACCACCAGCACCACCAGAATACCGCCCAGCACCACCAGCGCCGCCGGCAGCCCCCACAGCAGGTAGGTGCGGCCTTCCAGGCGCGGGTTGTAGAGCACATAGTTGCCGAAACGATCGACCATGTGGTCGCGAACCTCCATGTCTGCCCGGCCGGCAATCAGCATCTCGTAGACCCGGTCACGCATGTCCCGGGAGACCGGCGCGTCGGAGTCGTTGATGGCCTGGTTTTCGCAGGTCGGACAGCGCAACGAGGCCGTCAGGCTGCGGTAGCGCTGCTCCATAACCGGGTCGTCGAATTCCCGCACCTCGATGGCACCGGCATGGACCATGCCGGCCATGAGCAACAACAGGAAACCAGTGAGGGTCAGTCGAATCACTGCCATTTTCCCACCTCCGGCAGGATGTGTTTACGGATGTCTTCCGGCGAGATATAGCCGGTGTGGTGATAGCGGATGATGCCATCGCGATCCACCAGGAAAGTCTCCGGCGCCCCGTAGACACCGAGCTCGAAGCTCAGGTCGCCCTCCGGGTCGAAGATATTGACCTCGAAGGGGTCACCGAAGTCCTGCAGGAAACCCATGCCCTTCTCGCGGGTGTCCTTGTAGCTGATCCCCACCAGGCGGATGCCGCGGTCGGCCAGGTCGAGCAGCTGGGGCATCTCGCGCTTGCACTCCGGGCACCACTCCCCCCAGACGTTGACCAGGGTGACCTGGCCAAGGAAGAGCGACTCATCCACCCGCTGCTCCGGATCCTTCAGGGTTTCCTTGTTGAAGGCCGGGAAGTCCCGGGCCATCAGCGCGGAATCGCGATGGAAGGGGTTCAATGACAGCCCCTGGTAGAGAAACACCGCCAGAACCAGGAAGCCGATCAGCGGCAGCAGCAGGATCAGACGCCGCGTCATGCCGTGGCCTCCTTGGCGGGCGCGGGGCCCGGTGCCGTTTCCGGATCCTCAGACGTGGCCAGTCGCCGGTAGCGGCGGTCGGCCACGGCGAGGATGCCGCCACCGGCCATCAGCAGGCCACCCAGCCAGAGCCAGCGCACGAAGGGCTTGTACTGCACCCGCATCGCCCAGGTGTTGTCGCCGAGGTCCTCGCCCATGGCCACGTAGAGGTCACGGAACAGGCCGGGGCGCAGGGCAACCTGGGTCATGGGCATGCCGCGGGCGATGTAGAGACGCTTTTCCGGGTTCATGGTGAAGCTGCGGCGGCTGCCGTCGCGCTGAACCTCGATCACCGCCCGGTCGGCCAGGAAATTGGCGCCACGGCGGCTGGTGAGCTCGGTCATGGTGAAGGTGTAGCCCGCGACCTGGGCGCTGTCCCCCACGCCCATGCGCACGTTGCGCTCGATGTTGTAGTTGGAGACCACCGCCACGCCGATGATGGTCACCGCGACGCCGAGGTGGCCCAGCTGCATGCCCCAGTAGGCCAGCGACAGCTTCTTCAGTCCGGCGATCCGCGTCGATGCATGGCGGGTCTTTTCAAAGATGTCCCGGAACATCGGCAGCACGATCCACATGGCGGTCACCAGGCCGATGGCGACCCAGGCGTTCCATTCCGGGCCGATAACGAACGGCATGGTGATGCCGATCACCAGCGCAGCGACACCGGCCAGCCAGAGCCGCTTGACCAGTGAGCGGACCTCGGTCTGCTTCCAGCGGGCGATGGGACCCAGCCCCATGAAGATGCACATGATCACCGTGAGCGGCACGAACAGGGCGTTGAAGTACGGGGGACCCACGCTGATCTTGCCCAGGTTGAGGGCATCGAGCAGCAGCGGATAGACGGTACCCATCAATACGGTGACGGTGATGATCACCAGCATGATGTTGTTGATCAACAGCAAGGCGTCACGGGAGAGCCAGTTGAAGCTGGTCTTGTGACTGACCCGCGGCGCGCGGAGGGCGAAGATCAGCAGCGACATCCCCACGGTGATACCCAGCAGCACCAGGATGAAGAAGCCGCGGGACGGATCGTTGGCAAAGGCGTGCACCGACGTCAGCACCCCGGAGCGCACCAGGAAGGTACCCAGCAACGACAGCGAGAAGGTGGTGATCGCCAGCAGCAGCGTCCAGCTCTTGAAGGAACCGCGCTTCTCGGTGACCGCCAGGGAGTGCATCAGGGCGGTACCCGTCAGCCAGGGCAGCAGCGAGGCATTTTCGACCGGGTCCCAGAACCACCAGCCGCCCCAGCCAAGCTCGTAGTAGGCCCACCAGCTGCCCAGGGCGATACCGATCGTCAGGAAGGCCCAGGCCAGGTTGGTCCAGGGACGCGCCCAACGGGCCCAGGCGGCATCGAGCCGACCGCCCAGCAGTGCGGCGATGGCGAAGGCAAACACCACCGAGAAGCCGACATAGCCCATGTAGAGCATCGGCGGATGCAGGATCAGGCCGATGTCCTGCAGCAGCGGATTGAGGTCGGCACCGTCCTGCGGCACGTGGGGCAGCAGCCGCTCGAAGGGGTTGGAGGTGACCAGGATGAACAGCAGGAAGCCGACGCAGACCGCCCCGAGCACACCGATGACCCGGGCCACCATGTCGCGAGGCAGCTCACGGGAGTAGCGGGCGGCAAAGAAGCCCCAGCCGGCCAGCATCAGGCTCCACAGCAGCACCGAACCTTCATGGTTGCCCCAGACGGCGCTGAACTTGTAGTACCAGGGCAGCATGGAGTTGGAGTTGTTGGCCACGTTGGCCACGCTGAAATCGTCCAGCATGTAGCTCGCCGTAAGCGCGGCATAGGCGATCGCCACGAACAGGAACTGTCCGCTTGCCATGGGGCGGGCATAGGCCATCAGCAGCGGCCGGCGCAGCGTCGCGCCGGCCAAGGGCATCACCGTCTGGGCCACCGCCAGCAGCAGGGCGATGACCAGGGCGAAATGGCCGATTTCGGGAATCATCTGGATCGACATGGTTACTCCGGATCAGTACTGGTACTGGCTCTGACTCTGGCTGTCGCCGTCATCCGACTCCCGCTCCTCGACACGCTTTGCCACCTTGGCGGCCTTGGTCTGGAAGTCGGCGGGAGAGTAGCCGGCCGCCTCGAGCGCATCGGCCACCTCGGGCGGCATGTAGTTCTCGTCGTGGCGAGCCAGCACCTGGTCGGCACGGAACATGCCATCCTGCTTCAACTGGCCGACGACTACCACGCCCTGGCCCTCGCGAAACAGGTCGGGAAGGATACCACTATAGGAGACTCGCAGGTCCTCTACATAGTCGGTGACCGTGAACTCCACGTCCAGGCTATCCGGGTTGCGCTCGACGCTACCCTCCCTGACCATGCCGCCGGCACGGATCTGTCGTTCAAAGGGTGCATCCCCCGCCGCGATCTCGATCGGGCTGAAGAATAGGTTGATATTGGCTCGAAGTGCATAGAGCGTCAGCCCTATGGCAATCGCCGTGAGCGACACGAGCCCCAGTACCATGAACAGTTTCTGCTTACGCTTAGGCCTCATTGGTGCCTCCACCCCTGCTAGTTTGAATCGGTTGCGCCTCGGCGGAGCGGCCCGCCAGGCGACTTTCACGACGAACGCGACGCTGCAGCTGACGCAGCAGCTGGCGGCGCTCGGCGCGAGCATGTATCACGGTTCCCAGGAGCAGTACGGCGGTGACGCCCCAGGCTGCCCAGACATAGGGGGCATGGCCACCCATGGCAAAGAGTTCCGAAAAGCTGTCGAAGAACATTACGGTGCCTCCCCGGCCAGTTCCCGGACCCAGCGCTTGTTGGCTTCCCGGCGCAGTATCTCGCTGCGGGTGCGCATCAGCGTCAGGGCGATGAAGAAGCTGTAGAACCCCAGCACCATGATCAGCAGCGGCAGCCACATCTCCAGGGGCATGGCGGCACGACCGGTGATGGTGAAGGTGGCCGGCTGGTGCAAGGTGTACCACCAGTCCACCGAATACTTGATGATCGGAATGTTGATGACCCCCACCATGGCCAGCACGGAGGCCGCCCGCGATGCGCTGTCGCGGCTGGTGAAGGCGCCACGCAGGGCGATGACGCCCAGGTAGAGGAACAGCAGGATCAGCATCGAGGTCAGGCGCGCATCCCACATCCACCAGGTGCCCCAGGTGGGAACACCCCAGACGGCGCCGGAAAACAGCGCGATGAAGGTCATGGCGGCACCCAGCGGCGCCATCATCGCGGCGGCCATGTCGCAGATCTTGATCTTCCAGACCATGAAGGCGAGCGCCGAGATGGCCATGGACACGAAGATCGACTGGGCCAGGAAGGCGGCCGGCACATGGACGTAGATGATGCGAAAGCTGTTGCCCTGCTGGTAGTCCGCCGGGGCGAAGGCCAGCCCCCAGACGCTGCCGACCAGGATGAGAATCAGCGCCGCCGCCCAGAACCAGGGCTGGAGCCTGGCGCTGATGTCGTAGAACCACTTGGGGGAACGCAACTTGTTAATAAAGGCCCACATGCCGAGTCAACCTCTCAACCGTTGATACTGATGCGCAGCGATGCCGCGATTGCCAGGGGCGCAAGAATCAGCGCGAGCGCCAACAGCGCGCCGAGAATCGCCAGATGCGCCATGACACCGTCGCCGAAGATGGCGGCCTGCACGGCTCCGGCACCGAAGATCAGCACCGGGATATAAAGGGGAAGTACCAGCAGCGACAGCAGCACGCCGCCACGGGACAATCCCACCGTCAGCGCCGCTCCAATGGCACCAATCAGGCTGAGACTGGCACTGCCCAGTGCCAGTGATACCGCCAACACGCCATAGCTCCCGGCGGGCAGTGCCAGCATGATGCCCAGCACTGGCGCCATCAGCGCCAGGGGCAGGCCGGTCAGCAGCCAGTGCACGGCCACCTTGGCCAGGGCCAGCAAGGCAAGAGGCTGCGGTGTCAGCAGCAGTTGCTCGAGCGAGCCGTCGTCATAATCGGCGCGGAACAGGCTATCCAGCGACAGCAGGGCCGCGAGCAGCGCCGCCACCCACAGCAGGCCCGGGGCAATGGCCGCCAGCAGCTGTGGGTCGGGGGAAATGCCGATCGGAAACAGGGTGATCACGATGGCGAAGAACACCAGCGGATTCATCACCTCGCTGCGCCGCCGCAGCAGGAGCACCAGGTCGCGCTTGAGCGTTGCCCAGAATGCGACAGCCAACCCGCCGCCAGGTTCCCCGTGAAAGACCACCGGGATCTCCTTGTTCAACAACCCTTCAGTTCCCGGCATCAAGACCTCCCCCGCCAAGGCGGATACGCCGGAGCTCGGCACAGGGCGTCAGCTCGTGGTGAGTGGTCACCAGCACGCAACCGCCCCTGCGCGCATGGGCGACCAGCCGCTGTTCCAGTGCCGCAACGCCGTCGCGGTCGATGGCGGTGAAGGGCTCGTCCAGCACCCACAGCGGGCGTGGTGTCAGCACCAGGCGGGCCAGGGCCACCCGCCGCTGCTGACCGGCGGAAAGCTGGCCAGCCGGCAGGTCCTCGAAACCGGCCAGGCCGACATCCTCCAGCGCCGCATAGCGTGCCGCCTCATCCTTTGGCTGCCCCGCCATGGCCTGGTACCAGGTCAGGTTCTCCAGCGGCGTCAGCGCCGCCTTGACCCCCGGGGCATGCCCCAGGTAGAGCAGGTTCGACAGGAAGGAGTCCCGCGACTGTCGCATGGGACGATCGTCCCAGAACAGGTCGCCTTCGTAGTCGGCAAGCTGCCCGGACAGGATCTTCAACAGGGTCGTCTTGCCGCTGCCGTTGGGCCCCTCCACCCGCACGATCTCGCCGGCGCGGATGTCCAGGTCCAGGCCCCGGAACAGCCAACGATCATCACGCTCACATGCGAGACTTTGCGCTTGCAGACGCAGGCTCAACGGCACTCTCCAGGAATGGTAAATTCGTTGGAAATGCTACACGGAAAGGCCTTTTGCTACTAGTAATCCGCCTGCGTCACGGCGCCACTCTTGCCGCAGGTCAAGGCTTGCTCCGGGCCGGGGAACTTGCCTGAGAGGCATCGCCTGCTATGATGCTTGATACCTGTACATTTCCACAGGGTCGATCAGAGGGGGAAACGCCACATGCCACAGGCTTCCACGCACTATCTGCACCGACGTCCCAACCTGCCCATGGCCGAAGCCTGGGTCCGCATCGAAGGCGAGGACCTCGTCGAGATACCACTGCTGGGCGACGTCTCGGCCGGCATGCCCATCGAGGCCTGCCCCACCATCGGCGCCGTACACGCCCCCTCCTGCATGGTACGCCGCAACACCTATGCCTTGCGCGTACGCGGCGACTCCATGATCGACTGCAACATCTTCGACGGCGATGTGATCATCATCGAGCGCCAGGAGAGTGCCGAGAATGGCGAAACCGCCGTGGTGCTGATCAACCAGCAGGAGGTCACCCTGAAGAAGCTCTATATCGAGAAGAACGGGGTCCGCCTGCAGCCGGCCAACGAGAGCATGCCCCCCATCTACCTGAAGAACAGCGACATCCAGGTGCTGGGCATGGTCATGGGCGTGGTGCGCCAGCACGAGATCACTCACTGATGCGCTATCCGGTCCCCGACCTGCCCGCGGGTACCCACCGGGAAGCCGAAACCGAGGTCGAAAAGAGTCGCTTCATCACCTGGATCTGCCATGCACCCCGGGTCGAGAGCTTCACCGCCCTGCTTGCCGAAGCCCGCCGGGCCCACCCCAACGCCAGTCATCACTGCAGCGCCTTTATCGCCGGCCCGCCGGGGGAGCAGAATGCCATCGGCTTTTCCGACGACGGCGAACCCGGAGGCACTGCCGGCCGGCCGATGTTTCAGGTGCTCGAGGGCGCCGGCCTGGGCCAGGTCGGCTGCGTGGTCATACGCTACTTCGGCGGCACCAAGCTCGGCACCGGCGGCCTGTCCCGCGCCTATTCACAGGCGGTGAGCCAAGCCCTGGTCGAGCTGCCCCTGCACCAGGTAACCGAACGCAGCCCGCTACGACTCAAGGTCGGCTTCGCCGGCGAAGCGGAGGCCCGCAGCTGGCTCGAAAGCCTGGGAGTTCCCGTTACCGGCGCCGACTACGCCGCCGACGGCGTCATGCTCACCGTCGGCTGGCCCCGCGACGTCCCCATCGATCTCGGGCCGCTCGAAGCCCGGCTGCGCGGCAATCTCTCCCTGATCGACACCTAGCCCGGCCCGACACCTAGTCGGCCCCCGACATCGCACCTTTCAGTGCCACTTCATACGAGCGCCGGACATGGTCGTCCATCAATTCTCGTGCGCCCTTGATGTCGCGCTCCAGGGCCAGCGTGACCAGCTCACCATGCTGGGCATCGAGTACCCGCCGCACCTCGGGCGCTTCCGGCGCCATGCGACGATAGCGGTCGAACTGGTCGTGGAGCTGCTCAATGAAGCGCAGCAACCAGACCGAGCCGCAGGGAGCCACCAGGGTACGGTGGAAGCGGGTATGCAGGCGCTCCCATTCGTCGACCGCTTCTGGCACCATGTCGGCCCGCTTGAGCCGGTGCGCTGCCGCCAGCAGCTCCGACTCCCACTCCGCGTCACCGAAGCGGATCGCCCGCTCCAGGGCCATGCCCTCCAGCTCACGACGCATCTCGGCAATGTCGTCGAGCTCCCGGCGATCCAGCCGAGGCACCCGGAAGCCACGCTGGCTCTCCTGCTCCAGCAAGCCATAGGCGGCGAGCCGGTTAAGCGCTTCGCGTAGCGGGCTAAGCCCTACGCCGTAGTACTCCTTGAGGGCACTGATGGCCACTTTCTCGCCCGCCACAAAGCGGCCGTTGACGAGGTCCTGACGCAAGGTGTCGTAGATACGTCCGGAAGTCGTCGTGCGCCCCTTGTCCCTGGATATTCCCATTCCCCCTCCTTCACATTGCCACTGAACCGAAGGTTGACCTGCTTTCCTGGATTAATCTACCCTGGATAAATAATCGATTTTATAACGCTAAAGTGACGAATGAACAATAAATCAACAAATCGCCTCATAACCGACAATTATAGGGCCTTGTCATGACGCCCCCCCCCCCCAAGGCCCCGCTCGGCGCCCTGCTCTGGGCCTTTACCCGTATCGGCCTGCTCGGCTTCGGTGGCGGTCCTGCGATGATTCCCCTCGTACAGCAGGAAGTGGTCAAGCGGCATGGTTGGCTTAACGACGAGGAATTCGCCGACGTACTGGCCATCGGCAACACCTTGCCGGGACCCATTGCGACCAAGATGCCTGGCTACATCGGCTATCGGGTAGCCGGGGCGGCCGGCTGTGTCATCGCCGTGACCGCCGTCATCCTGCCCATGGTCGTGGCGATGATCGCACTGCTGGCTCTCTTCAGCAGCTATCGCCACGTGGCCTGGATACACGGCATGGGTCAGGCCGTCGTCCCCGTGGTCATGGTGATGATGGGTCAGTTGACCATGGACTTCTGGAACAAGTCGCGCCTGGCCCTGGGCTGGGCGATGAGCCTGGCCATGGCGATGGCCGCCGGCGCGCTGATCTACCTGCTCGGCGTGCACCCCGGCTGGGTGATCGGCGCCATCCTGGCGGCGGCGTTGCTGCGCCCGACACCCAAGCGGGGTAATGCCTGATGCTGATCTACTGGGAGCTGTTCCTGGCTTTCTTCATCCCCAACATCATCGGCTACGGCGGTGGACCGGCGATCATTCCGCTGATCGAAGCGGAGGTGGTAGGCCGCTATGGCTGGATGAACGCCCAGCAGTTTGCCGAAACCCTGGCGCTGGGCAATGCCCTGCCCAGCCCCATCGCCACCAAGATGGCCGGCTACGTGGGCTATGACGTGGCGGGTGTCGGCGGCGCGCTGGTCGCAATATTCGCCACGGTAGTGCCGTCGTTGCTGCTGATGCTGGGTGCCCTGGGGCTGCTCTATCGTCACCGCGACTCACCCCGGGTCAAGCGCATGAGCCAGTGGGTACGGCCGGTAATCGCCATGATGATGGCCTGGTTGACCTGGAGCTTCTTCAGCGAGGGCCTTGATAGCGCCGGCCTCCTGCATACCCTGCTCATCGGCGCGGCAGCGGCCATCGCCCTGCTGCGCTTTCGAACCCACCCAGCCTTCGTGGTCCTGGCTGCACTCGTCTACGGAGGTCTCTTCCTCAGTTGACACACTCGACAACAACATCCCGAAACGGGAGCACGCGCTCACCCCGCTGTCGCCTCGCCTGGCGCGAGCGGCAGCTACCACACCACCAACAATATAAAGGTGTTCCATCATGACGCGTACGAAACTGACTCTTACCGCGACCATCGCTGCTATCGGCCTGGCTTCGAGCCTGGCTTTTACCAGCACCGCCCAGGCAGACTATCCCGAGCAGGATATTCGCCTGATCATCCCCTACGGCCCAGGGGGCGCCACCGACATCATCTTCCGGTTGATCTCCCAGGAAGCCGAGCAGTATCTAGGCGAGTCGGTGGTACCGGTCAACATGGCCGGTGCCGGTGCCACGCTCGGCTCGCGCAACGTCAAGGATGCCGATCCGGACGGCTACACGCTGCTCGGCAGCCACGACACCATCGCGCTGTCCAAACTGGCCGGTACCGTGGACTACTCCTACGACGCTTTCGAGCCGATTGCGCTGCTGACCCAGACCATCAATATCCCCACCGCGCATGCCAACCACCAGGTGCAGAGCGCCGGCGAGATCGCCGACTATGTGCGCGAGAACCCGGGCCAGGTGCGCTTCAGCATGATCCCGAGCTCCACCGACCACTTCTTCTGGGCACAGTTCTTCCAGGAGGCCGGCATCGACATGGCCGATGTGCGCCTGGTGGGCTATCCGGATACCGGCGAGCAGGTCTCAGCGCTGCTGGCCGAAGAGATCGACTTCGCCATGTTCAACCTGCCGTCCGGTGGTTCGTTCTTCGAGGAAGGCACCTTCCGCCCGCTGGGCATTGCCCACCCCGAACGCCTCGATGGCATGCCTGACGTCGCCACCCTGCGCGAACAGGGTATCGAGATGGATCATTCCACCAGCCGCGGCATTTTCGCCCCCAAGGGCACGCCGCAGGAAGTCCTCGACACTATTGCCGAGGCCTATGGCCAGGCGTTGGAGAACGAGGAAGTGCGCAGCCGCATCGAGAACGAGTTCGGCTCGGTGGTGCGCTTCCTGGCCGGTGACGACTACCTCGAGTTCCTCGACGACAATGAAGCGGCGCTGTCCGCGGCTGCCGAGAACATCGACTTCCAGAACTGAGTGAGCTCCCCCCCCGGCACACCGGGGCGGGGATCGGGAGACGTTGCGATGTTGACATTGACCAAGGACCGCGCCCTGGCGCTGGTGCTGCTATTGATCGTTGCGGTGATGTGGATCGAGTCGGGCAACATCCGCCCAGCCACCTCCTGGCAGCCCTACGGCTCGGCGCTGTTTCCGCGCATCCTGCTGGTGGTCACCGGCCTGCTGTCGCTGCTGGTTCTGTTTCGCTCACTACTGGCCGGTGCACCGGCAAGAACGCTGGCTCGGCGCAGCTTCGGCGAGTGGCTTGCCCACAATCGTAAAGTGTTCTCACTGTTCGCACTGTTCGGCCTCTATGCCGCGCTGCTGCCGATGGTCGGCTACATCATTGCCACCCTGGCCTTCCTGGTGACCTCGCTGGGACTCCTGCTGGGGATCGATTCCCGCCGCAAGTGGATCATCAATCTCGCCGTCAGCTTCACCTTGGTGCCGCTGGTGTTCGTGATCTTCCGCTACGGCCTCAATGTCTGGCTGCCCTGACGCCTGGGAGTGACACATGGCGGATTTCTTTCTACAGGCCCTCGGCCTGGTCAGCAGCCCCGCGGTACTGGCGCTGATCGTCATCGGCGTGCTGTTCGGCATCATCGGCGGCAGCATCCCGGGCTTCACCGTGACCATGGCCATCCTGGTGGTCTTCCCCTTCACCTTTGCCATGGATCCGGTCAGCGGCGTATCGCTGATGGTGGGTGTGTTCGTCGGCGGCTACTCCGGGGGTATCGTCTCCGGCGTGATGCTGGGCATCCCCGGCACGCCGTCGTCCATCACCACCGTCTACGACGGCTACCCCATGGCCCAGAACGGCGAACCCGGCCGCGCCCTGGGTATCGGCGTGGCGGCCTCATTTATCGGCACCCTGATCAGCGTGGCGGTACTGGTGTTCTTCGGCCCATTGATTGCCAGCTTCAGCATGAACTTCCGGCCCTGGGAGATCACCGCGCTGATCGTCTTCGCCCTGACCCTGGTGGCAGGTCTCTCCAGCGGCGCACTGCTGAAGGGCCTGCTGGCCGCCGTTCTGGGGCTGTTGATCACCACCGTGGGCTATGACCGCAACAGCAACCTGCGCTTCGATTTCGGCGTCCCTGCACTGGGCTCCGGCTTCGAGATCCTGCCGGTGATGATCGGTATCTTTGCCTTCTCACAGCTGATGGGAAACCTCGAGAAGCTGCGTGACGAACAGGGCAAGATCAAGGGCGTCGACACCAGCGTCACTATTCCCTACCGCCGCATCCTGAAGGACATGGCGGGCCAGAAGCTCAACACCCTGCGCTCGTCGCTGATCGGCAGCCTGGTCGGGGCGCTGCCCGGTACCGGCGGTACGGTGGCCAACTTCATCAGCTACGACCAGGCCAAGAAGTTTTCCAAACACCCGGAGACCTTCGGCAAGGGCACCCCCAGCGGCATCGTCGCCTCGGAGGCCTCCAACAGTGCCGTGGCCGGTGGCGCCTTCGTGCCGACCCTGGCACTTGGCATTCCCGGCGACCTGCCCATGGCCATCATGATGGGCGTGCTGATCCTGCACGGCATCACGCCAGGGCCGCTGATGTTCGAGCAGAACCCGGTACTGGTCGGCGCCATCTACGCCAGCCTGCTGATCGGGGCCGTGGTGATGGTGCTCTGCCAGCTGCTGCTCGTGCGCTGGTTCGCCAAGATCTCGCTGATTCCCCAGGAGGTCCTGGTGCCGGTGGTCCTGATGCTTTGCGCCATCGGCTCCTACGCGCTGAACAACAACCTGTTCGATATCTGGGTGTTGTTCGTGTTCGGGGTGATCGGCTATCTGCTTTGGAAAGCCGGGGTGCCGCTCACACCTTTGATCCTCGGGGTGGTGCTGGGCAACAACCTGGAGCGTCAGCTGTTCCGCGCACTGGAGCTCGACGACAGCTGGATGACCTTCCTGACCCGGCCGCTGTCGGCGCTGTTTCTGGCGCTGGCCCTGGCCTCGGTGATCTTCTCGCTTTATCAGGACCGCAAGATTCAACAGAACCAGCTCAGGGCCAAGAACCTGCCCGAGCAGTAAAGGAGCCTCCTTATGCAGCATGATGCGCGTTTCTATCCGAGCCCTTCGCGGCGCATGGCCACCTTCGGCAGCCGGGGAATGGTCGCCACTTCCCAACCCCTGGGGGCCCAGGCCGGCATGCAGATCCTCCAGCAGGGCGGCAATGCGGTGGATGCCGCCATCGCCGCCGCCGCGGCGCTGACCGTCGTGGAGCCCACCTCCAACGGCCTCGGCAGCGACGCCTTCGCCATCGTCTGGATGGAGGGAAAGCTCCACGGCCTCAACGCCAGTGGACCGGCCCCCCAGGCGGCCACCATCGAGGCCATGAAGGCCCTCGGCCATGAGCGGGTTCCGGAATACGGCATGCTGCCGGTCACCGTGCCCGGGGCACCGGCGGCCTGGGCGGCCCTCTCCGAGCGCTTCGGCAAGTTGCCTTTCGCCGACCTGCTGGCCCCGGCCATCGCCCTGGCGGAAGAGGGTTATCCGGTCTCGCCGATCGTCAACCAGATGTGGGAGGAAGCCCATGACATCTATAGCCGTCATGACGACCCCGCCCTGAAGCCCTGGTTCGAGACCTTCGCCCCGAACGGCCGCGCCCCGCGCCCCGGCGAGCGCTGGGCCTCCCCGGGCCACGCCGGCACGCTGAGGGCGATTGCCGAGACCAAGGGTCGTGCCTTCTATGAAGGAGACCTGGCCGACAAGATCGACGCCTTCTTCCGCGAGCACGGCGGCCTGCTGCGCAAGGAGGACCTGGCAGCCTACAAGCCGGAGTGGGTCGAGCCGATCGGCACCCGCTACCG
>SKVX01000515.1 GCA_007129225.1 Halomonas sp. | reverse complement strand
GTGCCCAGCCGTGGATGTGCGCCGGGCGGCGTTCCAGGAAGGGAAAGTCCGCCTTCCAGATCAGCGAGCCGTAGCCGAACAGCCAGACCTCGTCGTGGCCGTCGAAATGGGTCATGCGCCGGTTGAGCAGGGTGGTGTCGAGGGTCATGGAGGACAAGTCGCTGGCCGATAATGGGCCCCATGATGCGATGTCCGGAGGGGCTTGTCGAAGCGGAAACGGTCCGGCGGTGGTGAACCTGGCGGCCAGCGGCTAAGCTGGCCCTGCTTTCGCTTCTGCCGATCCGGCAATTAACCACCCATAGAAGGACCTTGCCATCATGACCGTGATGATTCTCGGCCTGCTGATATTTCTTGGCATCCACTCCGTGCGCATCTTTGCCGACGACTGGCGAACGGCGCAGATTCGGCGATTAGGGCTGCTGCCCTGGAAGGCGGGCTATGCCGTGGTCTCGGTCATCGGCCTGGCCATCGCCATCTGGGGCTACGGCCAGATGCGGCTCGATCCCATCTGGATCTGGTTTCCGCCCACTGGCTTGCGTCACGCCGTTGCGCTGCTGATGATCCCGGCCTTCATCCTGCTGGTGGCGGCCTATGTCCCCGGCAACCATATCAAGGCCAAGTTGGGCCATCCCATGGTGCTGGCGGTCAAGGTATGGGCCTTGTCGCACCTGCTGGCCAACGGCCGCCTGGGTGACATCGTCTTCTTCGGTGCATTCCTGGCCTGGGCCGTGCTGGACTTCCGCTCCGCGCGCCGCCGCCAGCCTGCTCCGCAGACGACGCCCCGTATGGCCGGCACGGCCATTACGGTGGTGGGTGGCCTGATCGCCTATTACCTCTTCGCCTTCCATCTACACGTCTGGGTGACCGGTGTGCCGGTCATGTAGGCCAACCACTTCTCTGCAGCACAGCGCGCCGGCTTTTGCCGGCGCGTCGCGTTATCCGGTGGTCATATCTCTGTATGCCTCCTATATTCTTGATGTGCATCAAGGTGAGTGTCCGGGTCTTGTGCCACACCTTAAGGGGCGCCTGACCCATGGGCGCAGAGAGTCCATAGAGGAGTGACCATGGCAGACATGATGAAAGCGGCAATCTTCGTTGAGCCGGGACGCATCGAGATCGATGACAAGCCGGTTCCGGAGGTCGGTCCCAACGACGCCCTCGTCCGTGTCACTACCACCACCATCTGCGGTACCGATGTCCATATTCTCAAGGGCGAGTACCCGGTGGAAAAGGGCCTCACCATTGGCCATGAGCCCGTGGGAGTGATCGAAAAACTGGGCGCCAACGTTCAGGGTTACCAGGAAGGGCAGCGGGTGATCGCCGGGGCGATCTGCCCCAGCTTCACCTCCTATGCCTGCCAGGATGGCTGTAGCGCCCAGGATGGCGGCCACCACAGCCATGGCTACAAGCCCATGGGTGGCTGGCGCTTCGGTAACACCATCGATGGCGCCCAGGCGGAGTACCTGCTGGTACCGGACGCCCAGGCCAACCTCTCGCCGGTGCCGGATGGCCTCACCGACGAGCAGGTGCTGATGTGTCCCGACATCATGTCCACCGGCTTTGCCGGGGCCGAGTCGGCGGGCATCAAGATTGGCGACACGGTGGTGATATTTGCCCAGGGGCCTATCGGCCTGTGCGCCACCGCCGGGGCCCGGCTGCGCGGGGCCGGCTTGATCATTACCGTGGATGGCGTCGACGAGCGACTCGAGATGTCGCGCCGGATGGGCGCCGATATCACCCTCGATTTTCGCAAGGTCGACGTGGTGTCGGAAATCCTCAAGCTTACCGGTGGCCGCGGCGTGGACGCCTCCATCGAGGCGCTCGGGTTGCAGTCCACCTTCGAGTCGGCGCTGCGGGTACTCAAGCCGGGTGGCACGCTCTCGAGCCTGGGTGTCTATTCCGGTGACCTGACCATCCCGTTGGATGCCTTCTGTGCCGGGCTCGGCGATCACAAGATCATCACCTCGCTCTGTCCCGGCGGCAAGGAGCGCATGCGCCGCCTGATGCAGGTGATCGAGTCAGGCCGAATCGACCTTGGGCCCATGGTGACCCATCGCTATCCGCTGGAGCAGATCACCGAGGCCTACGATCTCTTTTCCCATCAGCGCGACGGCGTACTGAAGGTGGCCATTCAGGCGAGTTGAGGGCGGCGAGCGTTGAAACGACATACGGAGCTTTTCTCACAGGGTGCTAACCTAGTTCAACGGTATTGAACGGTCATTCAATGATCATCCAGCCGTCATGAATTAGCGCGATACTTGAATTGGCGCATCGCGAGGCAGGTGGCATCGTTGCCCACCGGTCTCGCTACCCTTGTGTCAGAGCCCTCATGGAGAGACCCGTCATGTCGTTCACTCGTCGCCGTTTCCTGCAAGGTACCCTGGCCGCTGGCGCGGTCGCTACCGTGCCCTCGTTCTACATCAACAAGGTGCTGGCCCAGGATCAGACCCTGCGTATCTACGCCTGGGCGGGCTATTTCACCGATGAAATGCTGGCCGACTTCACCGAGAAGACCGGCATACGCGCCACCTTCACGCCCTATGGCACCAACGACGAGCTGATGAACTCGTTGCGGGCCAGCGACGGCAGCGGCTTCGACGTGATCATGCCCACGGTGGACCGGGTGCCGGGCTATCTCGACTATGACCTGGTGCAGCCGCTGGACGAGTCGCGGATCAACTGGAATGGTGCCCTGGACAGCGCCATCGAGGGCTCCCGGGTGGGTGGCGTGGTGGATGGCAAGCGCTACTTTGCTCCCAGCGACTGGGGCACCGAGGCCATTACCTGGCATCGCCGCTTCGCCGACGTGGATCGCGCCAACCTCAGCTATGCCGATTTGTGGAATCCCGATCATGGCCAGGGCGTGACCGTCCGTGGCCACTCGGCTCTGGTGGGCATCGGCCTGTGGTTGGAGCGTGAGGGCCGGCTGCCGTTCCCGATGCTCGACTCCTACAAGTCGGAAGAGGCGATGCGCGCCAACTTCGACGTCATCGTCGAAGAGGCGGCCAAGCACAAGCACATGCTGGCCCAGTTCTGGGATACCGAGAACGAGGCCCAGGCCGCTTTTCGTACCAATGGCGCCATCATCGGCCAGACCTGGGACTCCACCGCATTCCGCCTGCAGCAGGAGGGCGAGGACATCGCCTATGGCGCACCGAAGGAGGGGGCGCTTGCCTGGATGGAGGGCTTCGTCATTCCCAAGAACGCCCAGAACCCCGATGCCGTCTACGAACTGATCAACTGGTACTACACCCCCGAAGCCGGTGCCATGTTCGTCAAGGCCACGGGCTACAACTCCACCTCCAAAGGTGCCACCGAACTGCTGCCCGAGGAGACGCGTCAGTTCTTCACCGACTCCTACACCGATGAGGACCTGGCCAATCTCTGGTGGTGGCCGATCCAGGAGCCCTGGTACGTGGCGCTGCGGAACGAGTACCAGGATCGCTATCTCAGTGCGTGAGTTGGGTGCATCACACTATAGAGGCGCGTAGCGTAATAAGCTGACATCGCAAAGGCGCTGGCACGGAGTGCGGCGGCGCGCGGCGATCGACAGGGATGTCGATCGAGGATAGGCAACAGGGATGTTGTTCCTATCCGACGCGCAGGCCGCAAATGAGGTGTCAGGTCCACGCCTTTGTGGTCAGCGCTTGCGCTGACGTGCCGTATTGCCGAGGAAAGCGTCAACAGCTGTCACTTCGGCATTCAGTTCAATAAGGCAACGATTGAATGGACGGTAGCGTTAGATTGGAAGAGGTGGTGATGCGCTTCGGTGACTTCACCGCCATCGAGCAGACATCGCTTACCATCGGCTCGGGGGAGTTCTTCAGCTTTCTCGGCCCGTCGGGATGTGGCAAGACGACCCTGCTCAATATCGTCAGTGGCTTCCTTGTGCCGAGCCAAGGGCAGGTCTTCATCGGTGAAGAGCCCGTTGCCGGCGTCCCGGTAAACCGTCGCCCCACGGCGATGATCTTCCAGAACCTGGCGCTCTTTCCGCTGATGACGGTGTTCGAGAACATCGAGTTCGGCCTGGAGGTCCGCGGTGTCGGCAAGAAGCAGCGGCGCGAGACGTCCGAGCGGCTGCTGGCGCTGGTCGCCCTCGAGGGCAGCGGTCCCAAGCAGGTAACGGAGCTCTCCGGCGGCCAGAAGCAGCGGGTGGCCATTGCCCGGGCGCTGGCGGTGGAACCCCGGGTGCTGCTGCTCGACGAGCCCCTCTCGGCGCTGGACCTGAAGCTGCGCCAGCATATGCGGGCCGAGCTCAAGACCATCCAGCGCAAGACTGGTATCACCTTCATCTATATCACCCACGACCAGGGTGAGGCATTGACCATGTCCGACCGGGTGGCGGTCATGTCGGCGGGGCGGATACAGCAGGTGGCCGATCCTATGACTCTCTATCGCAGACCGGCGACGGGCTTCGTGGCGGCCTTTGTCGGCGAGAACAACCGCCTGGAGAGCCGGCTCGTTGACCGCGAGGGCCAGCGGGTTCGCCTCGACGGCGGAGCCCTTGGGAAGCTCGCCGGCAGCGCGGGGGAGGGCGTTAGCCTGGGGAACGGCGACCGGGTGGCGCTCTTCGTGCGGCCGGAGCATCTCAAGCCGGTGGCTGCCGATGCCGCCGGGCCGCGACTCGAGGGGGAAATCGAGGCGGTTCACTTCGAGGGCGCTTCTGTCATGCTCGAGACGCGCCTCACGGCGTCCGGCGAGAAGCTGCGGGTCCAGCTTGGCCATGAGGTGTCACGCCAATATGCGGATTCGCTCAGCGTGGGCCAGCGGATGACCTTCGGCTATGACCCGGCGGACGCGGTGGTGTTGCCCGATGACGGTAGCGCCGTGGTCGACGAAACCACCGGCGAGATGGTGGAAAGCCGTACCGCAGCGGGAGGCGCTCATGTTTCGTCAGCTTAGCACCCGTTTCGGCGGGCCGCTGGCGGCCGCCATTCTCACGCTGCTGGGGATCTGGCTGATCGTCATGGTGACCCTGCCGCAGCTGCAGATGATCGAGTACTCGCTCAAGCCGAACCTGTTGCCGGCTCAGATCGGCGGGCCGGAGGATCGGCTGACCGTCGCCAACTATGCCACGCTGTTCAACAACGACATCCACCGCTCCATCTTCTTCAAGACCCTCTGGTCGAGCGTGCTGGTCACGGTGTTGACGCTGATCGTGAGCTACCCGCTAGCCTGGTACCTGGCCAAGGTGGCGACACCGCGACAGGCGGCGCTCTGCATCCTGTTGCTGATCATTCCCTTCTGGATCAACGAGATCCTGCGCACCTACTCCTGGTTCATCATCCTGGCGTTTCGCGGGCCGCTCAACGAGGTACTGTTGATGCTGGGCCTGATCGACCGTCCCATCCGCTTTCTCAGCGGTGACGCCGGGGTCATGGTGGGCATGGTCTACGCCTATATCCTGTTCATGGTCTTTCCCGTCTACAACGCCATCGAGAGCCTCGACGACAACCAGGTACGGGCGGCGCGGGACCTGGGAGCGGGTACCGTGCGCACCCATCGGCGTATCGTCATCCCCCATGCCAAGCCGGGCATCGCCACCGGCTGCATCATGACCTTCATGCTCGCCGCCGGCAGCTACGCGGTGCCGGCACTGCTGGGTTCGCCCGGCAGCCGCTGGTTTACCCAGATCATCTACAACTGGTTCTTCGAGGGTGGCAACTGGAATCAGGGGGCGGCCTACGCCTTCCTGCTGCTGGTGCTCTGCATCGGCTTCATGTCGCTGGTCATGAAGATATTCAAGGTAGGCCTGGGGGACATTGCCAAATGAGTTCGCAGCGTTTGCTGGCCTTCGGCCTGCGCTTCTATGTGGTGGTCTTCTTCGCCTACCTGTTCCTGCCCTTGCTGATCATGGCGGCGGCCACCTTCAACGACAGTCGCTTCCCCACGGTGACGCCCTGGGATGGCACCACGCTGCGCTGGTTCGGTGAATTGGCTGCTGACGGCGGCATGTGGCAGGCGCTGGGCAACAGCGCGATCGTGGCCGTCGGGGTGCTGTGCCTGGCCGTGCCCATTGGCATCGCCACGGCGCTGTTCCTCAACACGGTCTCGAGCCGCGCCAAGCCGTTCCTGTATGCACTGATCCTCTCGCCACTGCTCACCCCCGGCGTGATCATCGGCATCTCGACGCTGATCTTCTGGCGCCAGTTCGGGGTGAGTGGCGGCATCTTCCTCACCGTGCTGGGCCAAGCGACCTTTATCGCCGCCTATGTGATGCTGATGGTCACCGCCCGCCTGCAGCGCTTCGACCGCACCATGGAACGCGCCGCGCTGGACCTTGGGGCGAGCCAGTGGCAGATGTTCCGGCGCATCCTGCTGCCGTACCTCAAGCCGGCGATCTACTCGGCGGGGGTGATCGCCTTCCTGCAGTCCTTCGAGAACTACAACACCACCCTGTTCGTGGTCGGCTATGACACGACCCTTACCGTCTATATCGCCTCCAAGGTGCGCACCGGGCTCACCCCCGCGGTCAACGCCCTGGGCTTGATCCTGATCCTGGTCACGGTGGTGCTGGCCATCGCCTATGAGGTGAAGCGTCGGCGCGAAGAGGCCGCCAGGATTCGGATGCGCGCTTCTGGCTAGGCCGTCGACCAGACCTCCTCCAGCACCTCCAGCGCCGCAACAATGGCAGGTTCCTCGCCGCGCTGGCGCTGCCAGACGAAGTTCAGCGAGCAGGGTAGGCGCACCCCTTCGACGACCACCAGGCCCCGCTCCTGGCGCTCCGCCATGGCCAGAGCGTCGCGGGCGAGGCTGAGCCCCACGCCGGCTCGCACCAGGTCGAGCATGCACGCCTCCTGGTCCACCTGGGCCACGCCGTTGGGGGCAAGCCCCTGGGGTTCCAGCACACCCTGCAGCAGGCGATGGTGGACGGATTCCTGCGGGGTCACGATCCACGGCAGGGCGGCCAGGCTCGGCCAGTCGGTGCGGGTAAGTCGCCCGCCCCATCCGGCGGGGGCAATCACATGGTAGTGAAACTGGGTCAGCTCCCGGTGCGCCACATCCTGCGAATCGTCTCCCGGTCCCTCGTCCGGTGGCGCCAGATAGAAGCCCACATCCAGTTCTCCGCGCCGGATCCAGTTCAGTACGCTGCCGCTCATGCCGTGCTGTAGTTCTGTCTCAAGCTGGGGTGCGCGACCCACCAGCCGGTGCAGGAAGGCACCCAGCCGGATGAACTCCGGGTCGACGATAGTGCCGATCTTCAGCCGTCCGCGCAGCGTGCTGTGCAGTGCTTGGGCGCTCTGTTCGAAGGCGGCCATGGCGGCCAGGGTCCTTTCGGCGGCGGGCAGCAGGGCGTAGCCATCGGCGGTCAGCTTCAAGCCCTGGGGGCGGCGCTGGAACAGCGCCAGCCCGAGGGCTTCCTGCAGCTGCTTGAGCTTGAGGCTGACCGCCGGCTGGCTCAGGTGAAGTTTTTCAGCGGCGCGGGACACGCTGCCTTCCCGTGCCACGGTGATGAAGGCGCGAAGGGTCTGCAGGTCCTGCATAACGCGCTCCAGAAAGAAGAGGGAAGAGAAGGGAGATGGGCTTTTCAGTATTATAAGTAAAGCTTATATCCTGGTTAGGGATTACTCAATTGATTGAGGTGAATAGCGCGCTACCCTAGTAATCAGCACAAATTTCCTGGCAGAACGCATCGAACTGAGGCAACCATTATGACAACGACCAATATCGATCACTATATCGACGGCCAGCGTGCCGCGGCCGAGACCTCCCAGCGCCAGGCGGTGACCAACCCCGCCAGCGGCCAGGTGACAGGTCAGGTGGCCCTGGCCGGGCCGGCCGACGTCGACCGCGCTGTCGATGCGGCGAAGGCCGCCTTTCCGGCCTGGGCCGATACCCCGCCGATTCGCCGCGCCCGAGTGATGTTTCGCTTCCTGGAGCTGCTCAACGCGAACAAGGATGAGCTGGCCCGGGCGATCACCGCCGAGCACGGCAAGGTCTTCACCGACGCCCAGGGCGAAGTGGCCCGGGGCATCGATATCGTCGAGTTCGCCTGCGGCATTCCGCAGTTGCTCAAGGGCGATTACACCGAGCAGGTCGGCACTGGCATCGACAACTGGACGATGCGTCAGCCGCTGGGCGTGGTGGCGGGCATCACCCCGTTCAACTTCCCGGTGATGGTGCCGATGTGGATGTTCCCGCTGGCCATCGCCGCGGGCAACACCTTTATCCTCAAGCCGAGCCCGCTGGACCCCAGCCCCTCGCTGTTGATTGCCGACTTGCTCAAGCAGGCGGGACTCCCCGATGGCGTGTTCAACGTGGTCCAGGGCGACAAGGCCTCCGTCGAGGCCCTGATCGAACACCCGGACGTCAAGGCGCTCTCCTTCGTCGGCTCCACCCCCATCGCCAACCTGATCTACGAGCGCGGTGCGCATCACGGCAAGCGCGTCCAGGCCCTGGGCGGGGCCAAGAACCACATGGTGGTGATGCCCGACGCCGACCTGGACAAGGCCGTCGACGCCTTGATCGGTGCCGCCTACGGCAGCGCCGGCGAGCGCTGCATGGCGATCAGCGTGGCGGTGCTGGTGGGCGACGTGGCCGACCAGATCGTGCCGCGGCTGGCCGAGCGGGCGAAGTCGCTCAAGGTCAAGAACGGCATGGAGCTCGATGCCGAGATGGGGCCCATCGTCACCGCTCAGGCACACCAGCGCATCACCGGCTACATCGACAAGGGCGTTGCCGAAGGCGCCGAACTGGTGGTCGACGGCCGTGACTTCGATAGCGCCACGACCGGCGAGGGCTGCGCCGAAGGCTTCTGGATGGGTGGTTCGCTGTTCGACCACGTCACCTCGGAGATGACCATCTACCGCGAGGAGATATTCGGCCCGGTGCTGGCCTGCGTGCGGGTGCCCGATATCGCCACGGCGATCCAGCTGATCAACGACCATGAGTTCGGCAACGGCGTGAGCTGCTTCACCGAGAGCGGCAGCGTGGCGCGTGAGTTCGGCCGCCGCATCCAGGTGGGCATGGTGGGCATCAACGTGCCGATCCCGGTGCCCATGGCCTGGCACGGCTTCGGCGGCTGGAAGCGCTCCATGTTCGGCGACACCCACGCCTACGGCGAAGAGGGCGTGCGCTTCTACACCAAGCAGAAGTCGATCATGCAGCGCTGGTCGGACTCGATCAACGCCGGCGCCGAGTTCGCCATGCCGACCCATAAATAATCTCGGCTAGGCACAGGCGGGTGCCTTTGCGTAGCGAGAGGCGCCGGGAACAGGCTGTAGAGGGGGTCATTTGTCACGGAAGACAAATGTAGCGCCCAGGGATGGGTTCACAGCGCCCCCTCGGAAGCCTGTTGCCGGGATAGCCTCGAGCGATATCGCCAAGGGGAAAGATAAAAAGCGATCTGGCCGCCGCAACGCGGCTGCCCGGAGAGAGCACACCATGGCAGAGCAGGAATTCGACTATATCGTGGTGGGCGCCGGTACCGCCGGCTGCCTGCTGGCCAACCGCCTGAGTGCAGACCCGAATAACCGGGTGCTGCTGATCGAGGCCGGGGGGCGCGACAACTATCACTGGGTGCACATCCCGGTGGGCTACCTCTACTGCATCAACAATCCGCGCACCGACTGGTGCTTTCGCACCGAGCCCGACAAGGGGCTCAACGGCCGTTCGCTTATCTTTCCCCGGGGCAAGACCCTGGGCGGCTGCTCCAGCATCAACGGCATGCTCTACATGCGCGGCCAGGCCCGCGACTACGACGGCTGGGCCGAGCTGGTGGGCGACGACGCCTGGCGCTGGGAGAACTGCCTGCCGGACTTCATGAAGCACGAGCACCACTACCGCCTCGACGACGGCGGCGATGCGGATGTCGCGCACCGCGACTACCACGGCCATGGTGGCGAATGGCGGGTGGAGAAGCAGCGCCTCAAGTGGGAAGTGCTGGACGACTTCGCCGAAGCGGCGGTGCAGGCCGGCATTCCGCGCACCCGGGACTTCAACCGTGGTGACAACGAGGGTGTCGACTACTTCGAGGTCAACCAGCGTAGCGGTTGGCGCTGGAACGCGGCCAAGGCCTTCCTGCGCCCGGTGTGCACGAAGCGCGGTAACTTCTTCCTCTGGCACTCTACCCAGGTGCACCGGCTGCTGTTCGAGCAGGGCGAAGACGGCAAGCCCCGAGCCACCGGCGTCGAGATCGAGCGCGACGGCGTCGTCAGCCAGGTGAGGGCGACCCGTGAAGTGATCCTGGCTGCCGGCGCCATCGGCTCGCCGCAATTGCTTCAGCTCTCGGGTATCGGGCCGGCCTCGCTGCTGGCCGAGCACGGTATCCCCCTGGTGCATGAGCTGCCCGGCGTAGGGGAGAACCTGCAGGACCACCTGCAGATCCGCTCGGTGTACAAGGTCACCGGGGCCAAGACCCTCAACACCCTGGCGGCCTCCTGGCTGGGCAAGGCGAAGATCGGCATGGAGTACCTGCTCAAGCGCACCGGTCCCATGAGCATGGCGCCTTCCCAGCTCTGCGCCTTCACCCGCAGCAGCGACGAGTATGAGCATCCCAATATCGAATACCACGTCCAGCCGCTGAGCCTGGAGGCCTTCGGCCAGCCGTTGCACGACTATCCGGCGATCACCGCCAGCGTGTGCAACCTCAACCCCACCAGTCGCGGTAGCGTACGCATCAAGAGCCGCGACCCGCGCCACGCCCCGGCCATCGCGCCCAACTACCTGAGCACCGAGGAGGATCGCAAGGTGGCGGCGGATTCGCTGCGGGTCACACGGCGCATCGCCGGGCAGCCGGCCTTCGTCAAGTACCATCCCGAGGAGGTCAAGCCGGGGCTCGAGTACCAGACAGACGACGAGCTGGCGCGGCTGGCCGGGGACATCGGCACCACCATCTTCCATCCGGTGGGCACGGCGAAGATGGGGCGCGACGACGACCCCACGGCGGTGGTGGACTCGCACCTGCGGGTGCGCGGCATCGAAGGGTTGCGGGTGGTGGATGCCAGCATCATGCCGACCATCACCAGCGGCAACACCAATTCGCCGACCCTGATGATCGCCGAGAAGGCGGCGGGCTGGATCCTGGCGGAGCGGCCGTAAGGCGCCGGCCCCGGCCCCTGGCGCAGCTCGGGCCGGTGCTGTCCACCAGGTAGATGCCATGTTTGGCCGCTTTTCAGGCTTTTCGATGAAATAGTGTTTGACGTGGTCCTGCCAAAGGCGCATCCTTGGCGCCAGTTGGTTAGCAAGTGGAACATCGCAAGTGGTCATCGAAGGCTCATGGCGTCGATCTCCCGGTGAAAGTTTCTTGTCTTACCCAGCATAACTCGGGTATTTCCCGGTAAAATCTAACGCTATTCGAGGAATTCGATAATGGCTACTGGTACAGTTAAGTGGTTCAATGACACTAAAGGTTTTGGCTTCATTTCTCCGGACGAAGGCGGCGACGACCTGTTCGCACACTTCTCCGAGATTCAGGTTGACGGCTTCAAGACCCTGCAAGACGGCCAGAAGGTTTCCTTCGACGTCACCCAGGGCAAGAAAGGCCTTCAGGCTTCCAACATCAAGTCCGTCGACTAATCGACTGACATGATGTGCGCTACCGTCAGGTAGCACAGGTTAGGGCTCGCTTCGGCGGGCCCTTTCTGCGTCCGGCATTTGCAAAATTAGCATTTGACGTTTGCGTGTGGAGGGGCCAAGCTGCTTCCAGTTGGTAGCAAGACGAACATCGCAAGTGGTCATCGAAGGCTCGTAGCATCGATTTCCCGGTGAAAGTTTCTTGTCTTACCCACTGCAACTCGGGTATTTCCCGGTCAATCAAAACGCTATTCGAGGACATTCGACAATGGCTACTGGTACTGTCAAGTGGTTCAACGACACCAAGGGCTTCGGCTTCATTTCTCCGGACGACAGCGGTGACGACCTGTTCGCCCACTTCTCCGAGATCCAGGCTGACGGCTTCAAGACCCTGCAGGACGGCCAGAAGGTTTCCTTCGACGTCACCCAGGGCAAGAAAGGCCTCCAGGCTTCCAACATCAAGGTCGTCGACTGAGTCTAACCGACCCGGTTTGATCTGATGTGCGCTGCCACCGGCAGCGCTGAACAGGGCTCGCGAAAGCGGGTCCTGTTTGCGTGTGGGATATCTCATCTTCATATTCTATAATCGAATAATCAAATCTCCACAAAGATCTTTATGGAATAAGAGTCGATAGGCACAATGGGCCTTTATTCTCGTTGATGGAATACCCCAATGCCCCTGGACGCCTGGATCGCACTCAGTGTCGTCATCGCCGTATTCCCGCTGATGGCCTTCACGCGGATCGGGCCCGACATGGTGCTGCTCGGCGCCCTGGTTCTGCTGCTGACGCTGGGGGTCATCGATGGCGGCGAGGCGCTGGCCGGGTTTTCCAACAGCGGCCTGTTCACCGTGGCCTTTCTCTATGTGCTGGTGGCGAGCATTCGTGACACCGGTGGCATCGACCTGATCATTCGCTTCGTGCTGGGGCGCCCGCGCACCCCGGGCGGCGCGCGCGTGCGGCTGCTGCTGCCCGTCGCGGCGCTCAGCGGCTTTCTCAACAACACGCCGGTGGTCGCCACCTATATCCCCGCCGTGCTCAGCTGGAGCCGACGCCTGCGGATACCCGCGCACCGGCTGCTGATGCCGCTCAGCTTTGCCTCGATACTGGGCGGTACCATTACCCTGTTCGGCACCAGTACCAACCTGGTGGTACACGGCCTGCTGGTCGATCGCTATCCGGACCTGGCCATGGGGCTGTTCGATATCGCCCTGGTCGGCATCCCGGTCGCCGTGGTCGGCCTGGCGTATCTGCTCTTCATCGGGCACCGCCTGCTGCCGCAGCGGCGCGACGCGACCCAGGCCTTCGAGAACCCCCGGGAATACACCATCGAGATGGAAGTGGAGCCAGGCGGCCCCCTGGTTGACAAAACGGTGGAGGAGGCCGGCCTGCGACACCTGCAGGAGTTGTTCCTGGTGGAGATCGAGCGTGGTGGGAATATCGTCAGCGTGGTGGGGCCGGGCGAGCGGCTCAAGGCCGGCGACCGGCTGGTCTTCGCAGGGACCTCGGCGGCGGCAGTGGAGTTGCAGCAGATTCGCGGGCTGGTGCCGTCGCACCACGGCGACTCGAGCCTGGAGAAGGATTTCAAGGAGCGCCGGCTGGTGGAGGCGGTGGTTTCCGACCAGTGCCAGTTCGTGGGGCAGCGCATCCGCGACGGCCATTTTCGCACGCTCTACGGGGCCGCGGTGCTGGCCGTCTGCCGCGGCGGCGAACGGGTCGCCGGCAACCTGGGGCAGGTGCGCCTGCAGCCCTCCGACGTGTTGCTGCTGGAGGCACGCCCTCCCTTCATCGAGCGCCACCGCCAGTCCCGCGATTTCCTGTTGATCAGCCAGCTCAATGGCGCGGCACGCCCCGTGCACGAGAAGGCCTGGCTGGCCTGGAGCATCCTGCTCGGCGTGGTGGGGCTGGCCACCTTCGGCGTGATGAGCATGATGAACGCCGCCATGCTGGGTGCCCTGCTGGTGCTGGTGACCGGTTGCTGCACGGTGGGGGCGGCAAAGCGGGGCCTGGACACCCAGGTTCTGCTGACCATCGCCGCCTCCTTCGGCCTGGGAGCGGCGCTGGAGAGTTCCGGTGCCGCCGGCACGCTGGCGGGCATGGCGCTGAACCTCGCCGACGGCAATCCCTGGCTGCTGCTGCTGGGCACCTATGTGCTGGTGGCACTGCTGACCGAACTGGTGACCAACAACGCCGCGGCGGTCATCGTCTTTCCGGTGGTGATGGCCAGCGCCGAGAGCCTGGGGGTGAGTCCCATGCCCTACGTGGTGGCGGTCATGTTTGCCGCCTCGGCGAGCTTCCTCACCCCCATCGGCTACCAGACCAATCTGATGGTCTACGGCCCCGGCGGCTACCGCTTCGGCGATTACCTGCGGGTGGGCGGGCTGCTCAACCTGCTGGTGGCCGTCACGGCGCTGACGCTGATTCCCCTGTTCTGGCCCTTTTGATCCGGCTCTTTTCAGCGACACTCGCTCGCGGTGAACCCGGCTTTACGTTACGGTGTCGCTTTTGGCCCCAACCCTTCGACTGGAACCAAGCTCATGAGTAGCCATGACGAACTGATCATCGAGCCGAAGAGCGGCAAGCCCGCCGATGCCTG
>SKVX01000440.1 GCA_007129225.1 Halomonas sp. | reverse complement strand
TGTAAGTCCGGCGGTGCCATCACCGAAGGCAACGGGCAGTGAAGCAGGAACCGGGAAGGCGACAACCTGGGAATCCTCCGCCTTCAGGCGGAGGAGGAGGTCAAGACCGCCACGTACTGGCCGCGGCCATTCACGCCGGACTGCAGCTGATCGTAACCTTCAACCTGAAGGACTTCCCGGCCGACACCCTGGACGGCTTCGGGATCGAGGCCGTCCATCCCGATACCTTTCTGGAGCAACAGTTCGAGCTGAACGAGGGGCTGGTGCTTCGGACCGTCCATCGCCACCGTGCCAGCCTGCGCCGGCCTCCAAAAAGCGCTGAGGAGTATATCGATACCCTGGCAGCCTGTGGCCTGATCGTCACGGCGGACCGGCTGCGGGAGTTCATCGAGGTCCTGTAGCAGCCAGCGGACTATCTTCACTTGGCCATCGCCCTCAACCGCGGCCGGAAAGCATTAACAAAGTGGTTGAGTTGCTGTGCCAGCCAGGCACGGCATTCGTCGTCCGTGTCGAAGTCGCCCAGCCGGGCGTAGCTGACGAAGCCAAGGCGAGTAAGGTTCAACTGGCTGCGTTCGCCACTGCCGCCGGGAAGCTCAGCCAGGATCTGCTCGCGCTCGTCGTTGAGCGCATCCAACACCGGGGGAAGCTTGCTCTTCTTGCCGGTGAGGAATACCCCGCAGACACCCTCCGTCCTCGAGCGGAATGCGGTGATCCAGATGCCCGTATAAGGGAGCTGAACCCGGACGTGGTTGCGGGGCCGGTAGGACGGTGCTTCCTGCTCCGGGTCGTCGACGCTGATTCGGGTGAGTGGTTCCCACCAGGCGCGCTCGTCGGTCATCGCCGGGGCCTCGATCTCGGCCTTTTCCGAGACCTCCTGAAGCGAGCCGCCATAGCCGGCTTGGCGCTGGACGAGGGCGCTTCCCTGACTTCGGTGTACTCCCGTTATGCCAGCTCTACCAAGCGCTTTGCATAATCGAGCAGTTCCTCGGTGTGCTTCTGAATGATGGCAATCACTATTGGGATCTGCATTTCCTGGTAATCGTGTACCGCAATATTCCGAAATCCAGCCATTAGCTTCATCACCGTGGCAAGCTCAGGCTCGATTAGGCGCTCTCTCGCAAGGATGTCAAACACATCACGGGCACTCTGAGGTAGCCCTAGTCGCCGCGTGCGGATTAAACGGTTGCCGGCAACTATGCTGGCTTCACAACTCCGCTGCAGATTCAGAATTGCCGCGTCTTGCCTTGTCTGGTCATGCTCTAAAGTATGTGGACCCTTGGCGTACTCTTCTCGCGCCCTCGCTACGCAGCGCTCAATGCTCGCGGCTTTGTTCAGAAGGATTTCATCCACCATACACACTCCCTCGCTGCTTGATATCAGCGAGCAACTGTCGGCGCTGTATGGTCAAGTCCCAATATTCGCTCTGCACCGTCAATTCGAATTCGTCACTGGCAAGCCCGCGGTTCCACAACCGCCGGCCTTCGGTCACGACCTGAAGCTGGAGGGTAGTCGCCGCCTGGCGTAAATCGATAAGGTCAACATCGATACGCAGCTTGTCTGCCAGCTCACCACCCAATAGCCAGCGCTGCTCGGCCGTCAAGTGTGTCGGCAGCAGTAAAGCGAGATCCACATCACTGGTGGGCGTTGTTTCCCCCGTAGCCTGGCTGCCAAAAAGATAGACCGCCTGCAACGAGGGAAGAGCAGCGGCCAGATATTCCGTTACCGTCGCGAGAGCTCTGGGTGAGCAGGACATGGCGTCCTCCCTGTCGGCTAAAACCGTGTTTTGCCTTCGTTATAGCATGACCGCCCGTTTTACCTTTGCAATTTCAATTATCTGAATTTATGGATTTATTCAGTTTGTTTCAGCATGCATCAGCCGTGGGGCCGGAGGCAGCTTTCTTCAATCCTACCGTGATCGGCTTTGGCCAGGATCAGGCCGACTGTACGACTCTTATGATGAGATATATTGTCGTTTGTGGCTGGGGCTGCCCTCTCTCACCTCTGCGGAACCTACACAACGTCAATTGCTCCGGCCGGTCGACGACGGCTATTGTGATCGGCTGTCTTTAACTAGCCGTCTGTCTCCCCAGGGTAGTGAGATTCGGTTAGCCTCGCACCGGGCGGCAACCTCATGGGCTGGCTTCGCTATGCGCGGCTAGTATCATGGCGCCACACGCATCAGCGGAGTGCCCCCAATGCCTGATATTCGCCTGCGCATTGAACTGCTCGATACCGACCCGCTGGTCTGGCGCCGTGTGGTGGTGCCCGAGCAGATCAACCTGCATCGTCTCCACGAGCTCATCCAGGATGTGATGGGCTGGGCAGACTGCCATCTCTATGAGTTCGAGTGCAACGGCCGCTACTACGGCGAGCCGGACGAGTGGAGCGATCGGCCCATCACGCTGGCACGCAACACCAAGCTGAAGTCGCTGGCGGCTCGCGCCAAAGACGGCGCCTTCCACTACCTCTACGATTTCGGCGACGGCTGGGAGCACCGCATCGTCGTCGAGGCGACGGCGCTGGAGGAGACCAACCCCTGTCCACGGCTGATTGACGGCGCCATGGCCTGCCCGCCGGAGGATATCGGCGGCACGGGAGGCTATGCGGCCCTGAAGGCAGCGGCGGCCGGCGAGAAGGATGCCTTTGGCCAGGAGCTGCTGGAGGCGCTCGATGGCGAGTTCGATCCCGAGGGGCTGGACGAGGCGGAGATCGCCGACATGCTTGTGCCTTTCCAGGCGAGTTTTCGACGCCTGGGTGACGCGCCCCGTAAGCCGCGACCGACACAGGCGCAGCCCCTCGACATGGAGCAGACGCTCAAGGCCCAGGGAATCCACAGCATCGAGGAGCTGATGCAGGTGCTACAGGGCGAGATCGACAAAAACCGCCAGTGAAACAACGGATCGGTTGCGATGAGTGAGTACTACTACTACGAATTTCTGGCGGTGGATCGGCCGCTGAGCGACGAGGAACAGCAGTCGCTGCGGGCGATCTCAAGCCGCGCGCGGATCACACGTACCAGCTTCACCAATCACTACGAGTGGGGCAACCTGAAGGCGATCCCCTCGCAGCTGCTGCTGCGCTACTTCGACCTGCACGTCAACGTGGCGAACGGGAGCAGCAGGCAGCTGCTGATCAGGCTGCCCACCTCGACGCTCTCGGAGGAGGATCTCGCGCCGTTTCGTCTCGACGAGAGTGGCCTGCTGGAGGCGCGCAAGACCCCGCAGGGGTGGCTGGTCGGGATCAGTGTGGAAGAAATAGAGGATGCTGCTGCCTGGGACGAGTTTGACGATGGCAGCGGCTGGATGGGAGCCCTTGCCGGGTTGCGACAGGAGCTGCTGGCCGGGGACCTGCGTCTTTTCTATCTCTGCTGGCTCTGGCGGGTTCAGGAGGGGGAGGTCGGTGACGAGTGCCAGGAACCGCTGCCCGGCATCGGGCCGCTTTCGGCCAGCCAGGAGGCGCTGGCCGACTTTATCGGTCTGGATCCGCTGCTGCTGGAGGCTGCCGCGGAGTGCGGGTCCGACGTACCGGACGGTGCCGACGGTGAGACCTTTATCGCCGCGCTCCCTGCGGCTGAAAAGGATGCCTTGCTCCTGCGCCTGCTGGCCGGCGAGAGCGGCGTCGGCGCCGAGCTGCAGCGCCGCCTCCAACGGGAGGTGATGACGGAGCCAGTGGCAAACCGCTCGGTTGCCGAGCTGCGCGTCGCGGCTAACGCCTCCCATGAACGTCAGCGACAGGCCTATCTGGCTGAGAAAGCGCGGCGGGAGGCCGAACAGCAGGTGGCAGAGACGCGTGCCCGGCGGCAGCGCATCGATCGGCTGGCACTGCGGGGTGACCGAGCCTGGGAGGAGGCCCTGAGCGAAATTGCCAGCCGAAAGCCCAAGGGCTACGAGGTGGCCGCCAACCTGCTGCGCGATCTGCAGGCACTGGCCGAGGAGCGCGGCGAGCTGCTCGGGTTCCAGGCGCGTCTGGAGCGAATCGTGGT
>SKVX01000324.1 GCA_007129225.1 Halomonas sp. | reverse complement strand
CCTGATAGATAACCGGCTGGTAGCTGGCCACGCTGCCGCTGCCGTCCCACATGAAGATCACCGACCGCGGCGGCTCAACCACCGCCAACCGGTATTCGCCCGGCAACAGATCCAATGCTTCGGCGCGGCGGACTCCACTGGCATCGTCCTGCCATTGCAGCGGCACGGACTTGCCCTCGGGGTCCACCAACTCCGCCTGCAGGCGCCCGTTCTGGGAATCTTCCAGGGTAAAGCCCAGGGTGTTGTCGCCCTCTTCCAAGGTGACCCGGTAATGCCGGCTGTCCCCCGGCTCCTGGACACGCCCGGTGATACGGTCCTCCAGAACCAGCGGCGCCTCGGCGCGGCTGCCCGTGTCCTCCACGGCCTCACCGACACGGATCGACGGCTCGCGCTCGGCTTCCAGCGGGCCGCGGGAGTGATCGAGGCCCCAATGGCCAAGCACCGAACGCCCACTGCCCAGGATATCGGCCTCCAGGGCAGCCAGGCTTCGGGGAAATCGCCAGCTGGGGTTGCGCTGGTCCTCCTCAGCTTCAGGCTCTTCGACGCTCAGACGCAGGTAGCGGGCACGGGGCATCTCCGGCAACGCCAGACTGGCCATGCCGGTGTCATCCCGCTCCAAGTTCCAAGTGACCTGATGTTCCCAGGGCCCGACCGGGCTTTCGGTGGCCGAATACACCTGAACGCGCTCCACGGGTATGCCGTGCCAGTCCGGGTCGTCCTGCCACTGCAGCTCGCCGATGCGCGCTGCCCTCTGCAGCAGGAAGGCAAAGACCATCTCGACGTTCTGGCCCTGCAGGCGTATGCCGGAACCACTCATGTTTCGAATGGCGCCCTCGTGCACGTTACCCCCCATTCCGTGGAACAACGTGAGCCGGTTCGTACCTCGGCGGTGATACACCATGTGCCCGCCCAGATCGCGGTCGAGCAGATCGTGCCGGCGTTGGCCCAGTTCGCCACTGGGTTCGGCCAGCACCCGCAACAGGCCGGTGCCATGACTGCGCCGACGGTCCTGCGGATCGCCCCACACACTCAGTGGGCGTAGCCCCACGTACCGCGCCTCACGGGGAACTGCCAGTGGGAAGAACTGTTCACCATCCACGGCGTCGATTTCCACAACATCGACCACGTCGAGCGCGTCATGGGACGCGCCCAGGGAAATCTCCACCTCACGCCAGCGGTTGTCGTGTTGATGGCTCGAGCGTTGGTGAAACACCAGGCCATGGACCCGGCCTCCCTTACCGGCCAGGCGCAGCGGCGGCAAGCTTACGCCCAGATCGCTGCCGACTTCCATGGACCTGCCGGCACTCGCCATGCCGTCGATGAAAAACTCCGCATTATCGCGCTGACGCTGGGGCAGACCGTCCACGGGCTCACCCGTTTGCGCATCCACGAAGGTGGCGCCCAAGGCATTCCAGGCCAGATCCGCCAGGCCCTGCAAGGCCACCGGTACATCCGGCTGCACGAACGGATCCGCAGGCGCCGCGTCGAGCGCCAGCGCCACATCATGGCGCACCACGTCCTCACCGGCACGCACGAACAGCGACACCGGCGTGTTTTCCAGCATCTCCGGCGGCAGTGACCAGGTCAGCGGCAGCGTAGCTTGCTGCCCGGGGGCCAGCTCGATCTGCTCCGGCAGCCCCTCCAGCGCTGCACCAGCGTGACTGGCATGGCCATGCAACGGCAGCAGCCGGGGCTGATCACCGGTGTTTTCCAGGGTCAAACGCGTCGTCACGCGCTGGCCATGCCGAAAAAATGGGGGGACTGCGGCGGTTTCTCCCTCCAACTCCAGTGCGATAGGTGACGGTGAGGGCAACGCAAGCGCCGGCTCCGAGATGGTAATGCCATTGCCGTCCCTGCGCCCGCGCATCCTGACATACCACTGCTCGCCACCCGGGATCTCCAGGGCAAACACCGTGTCGTCTTCGGTTTCACGGTACTCCAGCTGTTCGCCCGCCGCGTTCACAAAGCCGAGCTCCAGCCGTCCGAGTTGAGTGCGGCCATTAAGCGTGAAATGCAGTTCACGCGCCTGTTCAGTGACAGGCAAACGCACAAACCCCGACCTGCTGCCGCTTGCGCCCATGCCGGTGGCCACCACGCCGTCGGCAGGCAATCGCGGTGCATACTGCCGCTCCGTTGCCAGCGAGGGGGCCAGCTCCGGCGCCCAGGGGGATTCCAGATCCAACCGCAGGCGATAGCGCTCCCGGGATGCCCGGCTGCCCTCCACCATCAGGGTGTAGTCACCCGGCGGCAGCACGTCACTCAGCACGCCGGGTTCATTCAGTGGATCACCCGACAGCACGGTTTGGCCGTGCCATAGCAGGGTTGCCTCAATATCCCCGTCGGCCGGCGGTTCCAGGGAGACCACCAGGCGGTTCCTGCCGGGCAGGTTGAAGTGATAGCGGTCCTCGTCGTCGCGGGAATGAAATGTTCCCTGCACGGGTTCACCCAGCCAGAGGGGATTGGCATCACGGTCTTCATCATTGGGCTCCTGCTCAACGCCCGGTTCGGGATCGCCAGTCGGCGCCGCGAGCAGTTGATAGTCGGTCTCTTCCCCTATCAACCGTATCAGATAGCGCCCCGGCAACAGCCGAACGTGCTCAAGCCAGGGGTGGCTGCCACCCCTGGGACGGTGATGCGCCAATATCAGTGAATCGTCCCCGGCTGGGTAGAGCTCCAGTCGCTCCAATGGGTTCTCACCCTCGGTGGTAAACGCCCACTGCTGGACCTCGCCGCCGACCTGCAGCTCGAACCAGGCCTCGCCGCTCCCTTCGAAATGGCCACTCACCGGCACATCCGCCAGCAGCGAGTGCGCCAATTCGCGGATATCATTGGGCCGATCGACCCAGCCGTCTGGCACCGGCTCATCCTCATCGAGGCTCAGGGTAAAGGTTACCGGCTCGCTGCCACGCGCGCGGCTTCGCAGCATCAGCGCGTAGTCACCTTCGGGCAGTGACATCCGGGCAAACAGGGTATCGCTCAGACCGATACGACAGACATCATTTCGGCTGCCGATCGGTTTCAGGCAGACCTCCAATTCTTGCGCCATATCATCTGCTATGGCACCCAGCGTCCATGCCGTCTCGCCCGATCCAATACGGAGGCCCAGGTAGCGCCGGTCGTTACGCTCGATCGTCAGCGCGATCGTTTCCCCGGCGTCGAGCCAGTGGCGCGACTCGGGAGAGCCAGCGACCTGCACTTTTTCCACCTCGCGTTCCATCTCGCGATCTTCTTCCGCAAGGTCCTCAGTTACGGTCGGCTCCTCCGGGCGCATTCCGTCTTCGCGAATACTGGCACCCAGGCGACCGATGGCATCGCCCTCTGCATGACGCAAATGCAGATGACTTCCCTCGGGTAGATCGAGCCGACCCCAGTTTTGTTGCAGGGGGGCTCCTTGCGCGGCCTCGACGATGATCTTGCCGTCTGCGTCCGTGATCCAGGCCTCGAGCGGCGCCCCCAGTTCACCGACAAGGAACACTCGCCATAACTGGCGGGAAACGCCTTCGAGCGTCAGCGGGATGGCCACCTCAGGCACATTGAGCTGGAAATACCATTGCCGACCTGATTTGACGGCGATGTCATCGGCATCGTCAGGCCCCACGGTGCCGCGAATATGAATTGGGTCGCCGGGGGTCAGGGTCAAATGATATTCGCCGCCTGCCTCTTTCGGCAGGAAGCGGATGAGATGCTCACCGGCCGGCACGATGAATGGTTCGAGCCGCTCGCGGTCGTTGCCCGGGGCCACCGAGAGCGTCAGCAGAGTGCTCTCGTCGCTGGCATCGGTTGTCGGCTCGGCGCCGAAAGTGGCGACGCCGGAGCTGCCGGCAGCCTCCTCTCCCGGCCAGAAGAGTTCGGCATCCAAGGCACCATCGCCCTGTAGCTCGAGGTGCCAGAGGCGGTCCGTTTCGGCATCGTCCAGCGCCCAGCGGAACAGGTCACGATCATCGCCCGACACCTCCCCCACCAGGCGGGCTTCGCCACGAAACGACTGCGCCTG
>SKVX01000234.1 GCA_007129225.1 Halomonas sp. | reverse complement strand
GAAACGACGCAGCGCTACGTCAAACGGCTCATTATCACGTACTTTTACAGAAGGCATTAAGCACTCACCTACCTTAAAATGTCTTGAGTTCGGTTTGTACGCACACCCTCTCTGGACGCCTCCCGTCATCACAAAATCCCGACCGGCAGCAAGCCGCCGATGCCCGGACTGCATGAGAAAGCGGAAGATCTCCTGCTGGATGCACGACCCAGTCCTACAGCGCACAGTATTCTAGACGCCAGGCCGGGTCTTTGCAAACGCCTGGCGGCGAAAGGTGAGCAACAGTTGACGCCACCCATGGCACAGGCATTTTGGCTTGCTCCACACCAACTGCCGGGGTAGCGTTCCATTACGGATTCGTAAAGTATTTTAACAATTTTTATCGCGAGTGCTGGCCAATGGCGTGTAACAGAGCGCGGGGCAGGGCCATTGCGTGGTGCCACAAATGACCATTCGCAATCTCTTGATTTTTCTGCTGACGCTGATGGGGCTGCTGATTCTGCTGGGCTCCAGCTGGGAAATGCGTGAGATCCGGGCCAAGCTGAACGCTGCCCAGTGGGTCCACCAGAGCAATCGGGTGGCAGATCTTTCCCTTCGTGCGAGCGGCGTCATGGCCATGGAGCGTGGAATCACCGCCGCCATTCTTTCTCACCCGGCCCAGGCCAGTCCGGACATGCTGTACGAGATGGCCCGGCAACGCCACGATGGCGATGCACTCTATCGTTCCATCATGGCCACGGCCTCAGAACTCCCGAGCCTTTCTCGAGTCGACGACACTCATCCCTTGCGCCGCAGCCTGCAGCAACTCACCCAGCACCACGACACCATGGAAACGGCACGCCGGCAGGTCGACCAACGCATGGCCAACGAGGCAGTGGAACTCGATGAACGCCAGTGGATCACTCTGGCAACACGCTATGTCGAGGCCTTGTCAGAACTGCGTGACGCCACCGCCCATCCCATGCCGGACAACATCTACTCCTACACCACCAATCCGCTGATCAAGGATGCCCTGTTCAATGTCAGCGAGTATGCCGGGCGAGAACGGGCAGTCATCGGCTCGGCCATCGCCCAGCAGCGCCCCCTGAGCGAAACCGAACGAGCGAGGCTGCAGCGCTATCGCGACATCGTCGAAGCCTCGCTTGCCCGTATCGAGACCCTGATCCAGCAACTGCCTGACATACCTGCCCTGGCAACGGCCAAAGCTGAACTGGATACCCGCTTTCTCGATGAGCATCAGGCCCTTCGCCTGGCAGTCTATAAAGCCGACCGTGAAGGCGCCGATTATCCGGTCAGTGCAGCCGAGTGGTACCAGCAAGCCACCGCGGGCATCGGCTCGGTGCTGTCGCTTTCGGAAGTCGTCAGTGATCATTTCGAAACCAGCCTCGACAGGCTGCGTGACAGCGTCATGCTCTCGCTGGCCATGGCGTCCTTCTCCATCCTCACTGCCGTGAGCATCTTCGCCTTTGCCGTCTGGTCGATCAGGCGCCGTATCCTTCACCCGCTGCTGCGCCTCGAAACATCGGTGAACCATGTCGCCGAGGACTTGAAACAGCCATTGCCGGCGTTCAACCGAGACGAAATTGGCAGCCTCGCCCAGGCCTTCGAGTCCCTGCGTGCCAATCTTGTCGACGACATCGAACGACGTGAAGCGACGGAGGCAGAGCTGCGCAAACTCTCTCACGCCGTCGAGCAGAGTGCCGATTCGGTCATCATCACCAACCGGCAACGGGAAATAGAATACGTCAACAGGGCGTTCGAGCAGCTGCGTGGATACCAGCGAGAAGACATCATCGGCATGAATGCACGCATTTTCAAAAGTCATGAACGCAACTCACCCGAGCTATATCAGCATCTGCGTGACGCCCTAAAAAATGGCGACACCTTCCGTGCCACGCTGCTCAACCTGGGCGCCAGCGGCGAGACATACTATGAAGAGATTGCCATTTCTCCGCTGCTCGACCCGTCCGGCGAAATTACCCACTATGTCGCCAATAGCCGGGATGTCACCGAGCGCATTCATGCGGAACAGGAGCTCCAGAAGCTCAATCAGGCCATCGATCAAAGCGTCAGCTCTATCGTCATCACCGATGCCAACGGCATCACCGAATACGTCAACCCGCAGTTCACGCGCACCACCGGCTACGCCCCCGAAGAGATCAAGGGCCGGCGCATTCCCCTGCTCGAGCCCGGGCGCCTTCCGCGCAGCCAGTACCGCAACCTGCGCAGGACGCTTCAGCAGGGCAAGGTGTGGGAAGGGGAGGTGCTGAGCCGGCGAAAGGATGGAGAACCCTATTGGGAGCTGACCTCCATCAGTCCGGTGCGCAACCGACATGGCATCATCACCCACTTCGTCGGCATCCAGTACGACATCAGCGAACGCAAGCAGATGGAGGAGCAGATAAACCATCTGGCCTTCTATGATAGCTTGACGAACCTGCCCAACCGCGCCCTTCTCGCCCAGCGCTTCGACAAGGTGGCAAGCCAGGCCCTGCAGCGCGGCAAGCAGGTCGGCCTGCTGTCGCTCGATATCAGCCGTTTCCACCTGCTCAACGACAGCCTGGGCCATCGCGTTGGCGACAAGGTGCTGCAGGCGGTCGGGCAGCGGTTGGCCGAGTGCGCCCGACAGCAGGATATGGTGGCTCGCTATGCGGGGGATGAATTCGTCGTCATCCTGTCCGACGCGCCCGATTCCCAGGGCATCGCCGCCGTTGCCCAGCGCATGATCGATACTGTCTCCCGCCCGCTGACCATCGAAGGCCACGAGCTGCGTATCAGCATGCATGCCGGTATCAGCGTGCTGCCCCGGGACGGCCAGGATCTCGCCTCCCTCCTTGGCAACGCCACCACGGCCCAGCATCTGGCAGCGCGGGAAGGAAAGAATACCTATCACTTCTTCACCGAGGACCTTAACGCAGCGGCCCAGCAGCGGCTGGCTCTCGAACAGGATCTGCGCCGTGCGCTCGAGGACAACGCCCTCGAGCTGCACTACCAGCCCAAGGTGGACCTGGCCACTGGCGAGGTGGTCGGCATGGAGGCCCTGGCCCGCTGGCACCACCCCAGCGAAGGCAACATTTCCCCCATGACCTTCATCCCGATCGCGGAGGATACCGGCCTGATCCAGCCCTTGGGTGAGTGGGCCCTGCGCCAGGCCTGCCTGCAGGGTCAGGCCTGGCAGCTCCAGGGGCTTGGCCGACTGAATATGGCGGTCAACCTTTCGACCCGTCAGCTACAACAGGTGGACCTGGCCGCCTCGGTCGACAGGGTTCTGACCGATACCGGCTTCCCCCCCGAACTGCTGGAGCTGGAGCTGACCGAAAGTGCGGTCATGGAGCGCCCCGAAGAGACCATCAGAGTGCTGAACGAACTGAAGGCCCTCGGCGTGCAACTGGCCGTGGACGACTTCGGCACCGGCTATTCCAGCCTGGCCTACCTGCGCCGCTTCCCCTTCGATACGCTGAAGATCGACCGCAGCTTCATCACCAACATCACCACCTCCCCGGATGAGGCTTCCATCGCCCAGACCATCATCGCAATGGGGCGCGGGCTCCGCCTGCAGGTGGTGGCCGAAGGGGTGGAAACCCAAGCCCAGGCAGCCACCCTGCGCCGCCACCGCTGCGACCAACTGCAGGGCTATCTGTTCAGTCGCCCGCTGCCCGCAACGGAGCTGGAGACCCTGTTGAGAGAGCGACGGCGCATGACGTTGCCCGACAGCAATGCGGCCGACGACGACCGCTCGGTGCTGCTGATGGATACCGACGCAGACGCGATCGCCGCGTTGTGTCCCCCGTTGCAGGAGGCCGGTTACCGACCCTTGGTGACCACGAATATCGATGAAGCCTTCGACCTGCTCGCCCTGAACGGCATTCGCGTGGTGATCGGCGGCTTGCACCTGCCGGAGATGTCGGGCCTGGAGTTCTTCAAGCGCATTCAGGCCCTCTATCCCGACGTCGCCTGTCTCGCCCTTGCCGCTCCGGAGGACACCGCCCGAGCCACCGAGCT
>SKVX01000183.1 GCA_007129225.1 Halomonas sp. | reverse complement strand
TGCGACACACCCGGTCGATCAGCGAGTAGAGCTTGTCCAGGTGGGCGTCGTCGTTCTCGCCGTGATAGCGCATGAAGCGGGTGTAACGGCCGTCGCCATCGGTGGCCTCGTCGATCCGCCGAGCCCAGTCGCCGGCCATCTTCTGCCCCAGCCCTTCGATGATCCACATGGCGCCGATCAGGTCGACGGGGTTGGGCTGGCTGGCGCGGTACATCATGAAGGCGTGCAGCGCTTCGCTGCCGGCATTGCGCTGCGCTTCGCGGATCTCGTCCGGCTCGCCGCCTGCCGCCACGAAATCCGCCTCCAGCATCTCGTAATCGCGGTGTTCCTCCTTGGCGTGGCCGATCACCTCCGAGCGCACGTCGGCAAAGTCGCGCTCGAAGCTGGAAGCGCCCCGGGTGATCCAGCGCGCCCCTTCGATCACCTGCTGGCGCAGATGCAGCAGCAGATTGCGATAGTCCTCCCGGGTAAACCTGCCGCGCTCCAGGCGCTGAATGACCGGCACCCTGCCCAGCTGACGCTCGAAATCGAACCAGATACGCATCAGTCCCTGCAGGCACTCCTGGCCCAGCTGGGTAGTGACCTTGCTTTCCATGGCTATTCCTCCACGACCGTCAGTTGCATGTAGACGTTATTGAAGCGACCGCTTTCCGGCACCATGCAGAGGATGGTGTCGCCGGTCTCGTAGGCCTGGGTACGGCAGAACTCGTCGAGCATGATGAACAGCGAGGCGCAGCCGGTGTTTCCCCGGGTATAGAGGTTCGTGTACCACTTCTCTTCGGCAATGGCCGCGCCGGCCTGGGTCAACATGTCGAATATCCTGCCGCGGAAATAGTGCGACGAGTAATGGCAGAGCACGTGATCGACGCGCTCGACCTCGACCCGCTTTTCGTCGATCAAGCGCAGCAGCCCATCCACCCCGAGCTTGACGATGTTGTCGAGCAACCGAACGTCCTGGCGAATCAGCAGGGCACCGGCGGCCTCCGCCTCGCCATAACTGGCAAAGTCCTGCCAGCTTCTCTCATCGCCGCCGGGCGAGCGCCCGACACTCATGCACACCGGGTAGGCATCGGCATGGGAGATGCCGCGAATCCAGTCGATGCGAAAACAGCGCCGCCGCGGGACGTTTTCCAGCAGCAGCGCACCCGCGCCGTCCGACAGCATCCAGCGCAGGAACTCGGCATTGAAGTCGACCTCCTGTGCCACCGCCTCGTAGCGGCTGGCCTTGAACAGCCGTGAGGCCAGCTCACTGGCGATCACCAGCGCATTGCCGTGCTCCCCGGCCTTCAGCCCGGTATAGGCCGCCTTGAGCGCCATCATGCTGCTGGAGCAGATGCCGTGGCTGCTGTGCAGCTCGACGCCGGCCACCCCCAGCTCCGCCTGGACCATGCTGCCGAACCCCGGCAGCACGAGATCGCCCTGGCTGGTGGCCACGCTCAGCATGTCGAGCCGCGCCTTGCTCAGGTAGCTCTGGTCGAGGCAGGCCTGTCCCGCCCGGGCGGCCATCTCGCCGTTGCTGATCAGGGTGTTGTGGTCGGCGTCGATGGCATAGTGCCGCTGGAGGATACCGTTGGACTGCAGGATCCGACGCTTCAGGCGACTCGGCTTGCCGTTGATCAGGCCGAGTACCGCCTCGATCCGCTCGTTGTCCACGGGCTCCCCCGGCAGGTGGTGACCGGTGCTGGTGATATAGGCGCTCACGAGGGTTGGCTCCCGTGTTTGAGGGCGTGGCGAAGACAGCGCAGATTCTCTTCCAGGTAGGGAAGCACGCACAGCAGCCCCATGAAGGTCAGATAGTAGGGCAGGTAACGCTCCCCGCCGTGGGGCACATCCACCCGAACCAGCTGCATCTGGCCCTGCCAGTTGAAGGAGATCAGATCCAGCATGACCGGCCAGTTGATCACCAGGATCATCGCCAGCATGTAGAGCGGCAGGCTGCCCAGATAGGTGTGGGCATGCATTTCCCAGATACTGATATGCCGTCGCGGCGCGGCGAAGTGCACGTCCCAGTGGGCTACCGCTTCATGCAGCACCCAGGCCAGAAGGCAGATCAGCAGGACCAGGACATTGATGCGATAAAGCAGGCAGATGAGGATGGGAATGCCCACCTGAATGCCCATGACCGAGTGCATCAGGCTTTCCTTCAGCCCGGAAGTTTCCTGGATGCGCGTGGCCCGATGACAGCACCAGTCGACGAAGCCGGCAATGCCCCATAGCGGCAGGAAAACGTAGAGCAGGACATGGATCAGCAGCGTGTGGGTATCCATGGCAATTCCTCTGTTTCAGCGTCTTTCACGACACTCTTGCAAGGCGCTGGTGTTTCGTGGAAGATGTTAGGAAACACTGTTCGATAACTATATTAACCAAGTGCCCTGTATTTGCAAGGGCCAATCGAATGGAAACGAAACGTCATGACACAGAGGCCTCAGGCATTGGACTCGACAACGATAAACGACGGCGAACCTCAGGCCACCCGAGATCGCTATCCCGATGGCCTACGCGCCGGTGCGCTACTGGTCGTCGTATTCGGCCACTGGATCGCGACGCTGCCCCGGCTCGACAACGGCCTGATGACCACCACCGATCACCTGTTGCTGGTGTGGACGGGCGCCGGCGTACTCACCTGGGTACTGCAGGTGGTCCCCCTGTTCGTGTTCGTCTCGGCCGCGGTCAGTGCCGACGGTGCCCAGCGCCGGCTGGAACAGGGCCATCGCCAGCTGCACTGGTGGGCAGGCCGGGCGCTTGGCCTGGCGCGCCCCACCGTGACCTACCTGGCGGTGCTGGTGGCCTTCGTCATCATCGCCGCCTACACCGGGGGGCGCCTGCTCGGCCCCCTCAACCACTCGCTGACCGTCCATCTCTGGTTCCTGATGATGCTGCTGGGGGTGCAGGCGCTTCTGCCACTCAGCGTCTGGGCCGACCGCCGCTGGGGGCTCAAGGCCGTGGCGGGGCTGCTAGTGCTTGCCGCCGTGGTGGATCTCCTGCGCGCCGGCATCACTGCCCCCGGCGAGTTGCTGGAGCTGGGCACTCGCGTCACCGCCAACGGCGGCGGCATCGGCTGGCTAAACTCCATTCTCGTCTGGCTGTTGCCGCAGCAGCTCGGCATCGCCTGGAAGCGAGGCCGCTTCTCCGGCCTGGGCTGCGGCCTCGCCCTGCTGCTGTTCGGGCTGCTGTGGCTGGCAGCCGCCGTGGCCTCGGGCTACCCCGTCGCCATGGTCGACGGTGAATTCGGCGTGCCCAGCAACCTGCTTCCACCCACCCTGGCCCTGGTGGGCGTGATGTGGGTGCAGGTCGGCGTCGTACTGACTTGTGAAGGCCCCATGCGCCGCCTGCTGGAGCGCCGCCGAGTCGACAGGGTGGTGACTATCCTCGGCGCCCTGGGCATGCCGCTCTACCTTTGGCACAAGCTGGCCGAGCTGCCGGCAGCCTGGCTGGGCGAGCGACTCGGCCTGCCCATCGACGCCGGCATACCGGGCGAGGTCGGCTTCTGGCTCGGCCGCCTGTGGTGGCTACTGCTGTGCATCGTCTCCGTCGCCCCGGTCATGGTCGCCGTGGTGTCCTTCGAAATGAGCCGCAAGCGCGACGTGGTCTCCGCCACCGGCACCCCGGCGATTCTGGCCGGTGGGGCCGCACTACTCGGCGGTATCATCGTCAGCCTGGCCCTCGGCGCCCTGCCCGGCGCCCTCTTCGGCCTGGCCGGCGTAGCGGCCGCCTCCTGGCTGCTGCGCGCCCACCCGCAGCCGATAGGAGAGCCACTGGGACGCACCGGAGCCGAGTAATGGGAAGTCGAACCGAAGGTCTTGTAGGCTATTTCCTACAAATTCTATCGGCAATGTCTTACACGCTACTTGCCGCAGGTTAACGTCGGAGGGCTGACACAGTTGGCACAGTGAAGGTGTACTGAGCACGGAGGCTCAGCCAGGGACGACCGGGTCAGGAAGACTCGACTATCCAGGGATGCTCGGGTCGGAAGGATGCCCGAGGTGGATGTAAGGAAGCGAAGATCC
>SKVX01000444.1 GCA_007129225.1 Halomonas sp. | reverse complement strand
CGCCCACCAGCAGCACGGCCAGCGCATTGTCGGGCAACAGCACGCTACGCAGGGGGTAGTCGATACCCAGCCAGTAGGTGAGCAGTCCCGTCCCCCCCATCAGGATGAAGACGGCGGCGGCCATGTAGAGCGTGGTATCCCGGGCAATATCTAGCGTCTTGTGAGGCATAAGGGGCCATGCACTCCTCTGGACTATCCGGATGCGAGACGACCCGTCCACACGCCTGGCATGTCAAGATCCACTATCGGCAGGCGAGGGCAAAACTTGAGATGACGCAAGGTACGACCGTCACCCGTCAGGACTCGCTGACTTCGGACAACCCCGCCTGGACGATGACCTGATTGCGTCCCTGATGCTTGGCACGGTAGCTGGCCCGGTCGGCACGTTTGACCAGCGGGCCACCGTCCCGGTCATCGACACCCAGGTTCGACACCCCGATGCTCGCGGTCACGCGGAACCGGTGGCCATCCACCTGGAATTCGATCGCTTCGATACCCTGGCGAATCCGCTCGGCGATCTCGGTGGCCCGTTCCAGCGGGCAGGCGGGCAGCAGCAGGGCGAATTCGTCGCCGCCCAGCCGGGCCACGGCGTCCTGCTCGCGCACCGACTCCTGGAGCAACTCGCCGATGAGACGCAGCAGTTCGTCGCCGGCGGCGTGCCCTGCCGTGTCGTTGACCGGCTTGAAATGATCCAGGTCCATCATGATCAGCGACAACACCTTGTCGCTTTCCCGGCGGTGCATGGCACAGGCCTCCTCCAGGCGGCTCTCGAAGCCACGGCGATTCAGGCAACCGGTGAGCGGGTCGTGCTCCGCCTCCCAGCGCTGGCGGGTTTCCCGTTCATGGCGCTCGGTAATGTCCTGGATCATGCCGACGAAGCCCAGCGCTGTGCCTTCCAGTTCCACCCGGCTCACCTGGGCCTCCAGCCAGAACTGTTCGTGGCCACGCAGGAAACGGTACTGTTGACGGTGATCCTCGCCGCTCTCCAGGGTCGCGCGCCAATTTTCGATGAACGCCGCCCGATCGTCGGGGTGCACCCGGCGGACCCATTCGGAGGTGCGTGAAGTCGCCAGGTCGAAGCCGGAGATCTCCTCCAGTGCCGGGTTGACGTAGTTCACCCGCCCCTCCATGTCGGCCAGGAACATGCCCGCCGGCGAGGATGCCAGCACCGCCTGCAGGAAGGCCTCGCGGGCGGCACGGGAGGCCAGGGCATCGCGCCGCTGTGTCTCCAGGCGATTGAAGGCCTCGGCGACCTGCTGCAGTTCGCTCATGGTGGTGTGCAGCTTGAGTCGCTTAGCATCGCCGCGCCCGACGCGCTCTATCTGGCGCTCCAGGCGGTGCAGCGGCGCCAGCCCCAGGCCGAGCAGCCACCACAGCAGGGGCAGCATCAGCATGACAGTGGCCAGCCCCACCCAGCGAAGCTCAGTGGCGTAGCGCTGAATTGGCGCATTGGCCTGGCTCAAGGGCAGAAAGACCCCGACCACCCAATCGGCCGACCAGACCTGGCGAAAGGCCATCAGCGCGGGTTGGCCGTCCAGCTGCTCGCCCATGCCGCTGCCCTCCCAGCCGTACAGGGCCCGGTCCAGCAGCGGAAACCGGCTTTCATCGGGGACCGGCGCCATCAAGAGGCGGGGATCGGGGTGGCTGATGACCTGTCCCTGGGCGGTGGCCAGCAGAACGTGGCCATCATCGCCGATTCGCTGCGAGCGCAGGTTGACGAAGGAGTTGCCGTCGTGAAGGCTGGCATTGCCGCCGAGAATGCCAAGGAAGCGCCCCTCGTCGTCGAGGAGCGGCTCGATCACCATGACCTGCGGGATGCCTGTCTCGCCCCCCACGTAGGGCTCGCTGACATGGGGGCGGCGAAACCCGCGGACATGGCGAAAATAGTCGCGGCCGGCGATATTGGGTCCGCCATGCGCGAAGGGCGGCCAGGCGGCCACCGGCTCCCCCTCGGCATCGAACACCATCAGGCGGTCGAAGAGCGCCAGCAGCCCTTCCTGGCGCTGCAGCTGGCTGAAGAGATCGTCATCGGTTAGGTCGAGAGAGGGGCGAAGCCGCGCCAATGCCTGTTGGCGCTCCCGAATCGAGCGTTCGAGCTGCCCGGCGATCAGCTGTGCCTCGTACTCCAGGTGCGTCAGGTTCTCCTGCTGGGCCAGTGAACCGCCGCTGAGATGGCTATAGCCCAGCAGAGCGGCCACCAATACCAGCCAGCCCAGGCTGACACCGAGCAGCAGGCGTGAACGCAGGGTCGACAACAGCCATCCGGACAAGAGCGCTCCACCGATTTATCGAAAGTCTCGCCATCATGGCATCGCCGGCGCTTCAGCAAAAGCGTGAATAGCCCAGCAAAACGACGAAACAAGCCCCCTCAGCCCCCCGAATGGCGTCCCACCCCCTCCTCCGCCAGCGCCACCAGGGCTTCCATCTCGTGGATGGTCAACTCACGCCCCGCCACCGTGACCATGCCCTGCTGCTGGAAGCGGGCGAGCACCCGGCTGACGGTTTCCAGCGCCAAACCCAGGTAACTGCCGATATCCGAGCGTGACATGGAGAGGTGGAAACGATAGGGCGAGAAACCCCGCACGCGAAAGCGCTCGGAGAGCCCCAGCATGAAGCTGGCCAGACGCTGGTCGGCGGTGCGTCCCGACAGCAGGCACATCATGCGCTGGTCGTTGCGCAGCTCCCGGCTCATGCAGCGATAGAGCTGGCCGCGCAGCTTCGGCAGCTGTTCGGCGAGATCCTCCAGGCGGCCGAAGGGGAGCTCGCAGACGAAGGTCGACTCCATGGCCACCACGCTGCCATAGCAGATGGTCTCACCGATACCGTCCAGCCCCACCACTTCACCGGGCAGATAGAAGTGGGTCACCTGGTCGCGCTGCCCCTCCTGGGCCACCGACTGCTTGAGGCTGCCCGAGCGCACCACGAACAGGCTCTCGAAGGTCCCGCCCTGGCGCACCAGCGCCTCGCCCCGCTTCAGCGGGCGCGGGTTCTGGACGATCGCCTCGAAGGATTCCAGCGCATCGAGCTCGAGGCCCAGGGGCAGGCAGCGCGCGTGCAGGGTGCAGCGCTCGCAGCGTGTCGCATTGGCCGGCTGGCGTCGTGAGGGCACGAGCGTCATGGGCACTCCTTGGTTGCATCTGTAACGGAATTCTCGCCTAGTGCGCCCGCGCTGTCCCGCGCGGGCGGTGGCCACTGGAATACAGTGCTCGCTTCCTTGACATGAATCAACCGGAACGGTGATTTCGGCAATGAACAGACAAAAAAACCGGCCCCGAAGGGCCGGTTCTGTCGTCGAGCGAGTCGACGTATCTTGCGATCCGCTTGGGCTCGACTTAGAAGTCGTAGCGCAGACCGACGGTGTAGAGCAGGTCATCGCTTGCGTCTTCAATCGCCTGAGAAGAATCGAAATCTTGGTCATAGATTTCGAAGTAGGCGAACATCGGCGTGCTGAAACGATAGGTCGCACCGGCCACCCAGCGGTTGGCGCTGTCGACATCGTCGTTCACGAAGCGAACGCGATAGTAGTCGGCGTAGAGGTTACCCATGCCGTAGTCGAAGGTGGCACCCAGACCCCAGATGTTGTCCAAAGCGGTAGTGGAAGTATCCAGCGCCTCGTCGTTGGTGGTCCAGTCCTCGTACTTGATACGGGCAGCGAACTCAGGGGTGAACTGGTAGGACGCAGTGGCACCCCACAGGTCTTCCTGGTTATTACGTGCTCCGAAGTCGTAGCTTGCGCCACGGCCGGAGAGGTCCTTGGACTGCACGTAGCCCAGGCCCAGGTAGAGGTTTTCCCAAGTGTAGTTGACCGCACCGATCCACGAAGTGGTGGAGGAGTTGTCCTCTACGCCGATGGGCGCACCGTTACCGCTGGCATGCTGGGCCTGCACGTGCGCCTGGAAGCCTTCCAGGTTCGGCGTGGAGTAGGCGACGGAGTCGGCCTGGGAGTTGACTGCACCGAAGCCGTCCATCATCTGGGCGCCGGGGCCTTGCGGCACGTCGAAGACGGAGCCGACGGCGGT
>SKVX01000071.1 GCA_007129225.1 Halomonas sp. | reverse complement strand
CCTTCCTGATGCTGGACTATGCCGGCCCCTTCGATTTTTCCGCCGGTGGAAGGCCCCGTGGCGTGGGTCAGCATCCGCATCGCGGTTTCGAGACGGTAACCCTGGTTTACCAGGGCGAGCTCGAGCATCGCGACTCCACGGGTGGCGGCGGGCTCATCGGGGCCGGTGACGTGCAGTGGATGACGGCGGGTGCCGGCATCGTGCACGAGGAGTTCCACTCGCAGGCCTTCACCGAGCAGGGCGGCGTGCTGGAAATGGTGCAGCTTTGGGTCAACCTGCCGGCGCGTGATAAGTCTGAGCCGCCGGCCTACCAGACCCTGCTGGCAGAGGAGATAGCGGAAGTTCCCCTGCCTGACAGGGCCGGCCGTGTGCGGGTGGTGGCCGGCGACTACCAGGGTCACCGGGGGCCAGCCAAGACCTTTACCCCGATCAATGTCTGGGACCTGCGGCTGCGCCCGGGTGGGGCCATCCGGCTCCCGGTGCCCGAGGGCCACACCGCGCTGCTGGCGGTTCTCAGCGGGACGGTGCTGGTCAATGCCCGCGAGCTGGTTCGCGAACCGGGCCTGGTGTGCTTCAGCCGAGAGGGGGACGAACTGCATCTCGAGGCCAACAACGACGCCAAGATGCTGTTGCTGAGCGGTGAGCCCATCGATGAACCCGTCGTGGGTCATGGCCCCTTCGTCATGAACAGCCCCGATGAGATCCAGCAAGCCTTCGCCGACTTCCAGCGTGGCAAGTACGGCGCCCTGAACGACTAGCGGCCACCGGCCCGCTGGCGTATTCCGGCAGCCGTGCTGCCGGGTTTTCCTGACGTGAAATGGAGACTGACCATGTCCTATACCTACAATCGTCTCGACAAGGACGATGTCGCCCTGTTGCTAGTCGATCACCAGGCAGGCCTGCTGTCACTGGTGCGTGATTTCAGCCCGGATGACTTCAAGAACAACGTACTGGCACTGGCCGATATCGCCAGGTTCTTCGACATTCCGACGATCCTTACCACCAGCTTCGAGGATGGCCCCAACGGCCCCATGGTGCCGGAACTCAAGGCGATGTTCCCCGATGCGCCGTACTTTGCTCGGCCGGGCCAGATCAACGCCTGGGACAATGAGGCGTTTCTGGCGGCGGTGAAAGCAACCGGCAAGAAGCAGCTGCTGATTGCCGGTGTGGTGACTGAGGTGTGCGTGGCCTTCCCGACACTGTCCGCTCTGGAGGAGGGTTATGAGGTCTTCGTGGTCACCGATGCCTCCGGTACGTTCAACCAGACCACCCGCGATGCCGCCTGGAACCGCATGTCCCAGGCCGGCGCCCAGCTTGTGACCTGGTTCGGTGCCGGCTGTGAGCTGCATCGCGACTGGCGCAACGATATCGAAGGCTTCGGTGGATTGTTGGCAGGGCACCTGCCGCAGTATGCCAACCTGATCCAGAGCTATAGTGCAACGAAGGGTTGATCCGGAACGGCGTAACCCCGGGCGGGCGGCGTAGGCGAGACCTATGCTGAGAGAATCACCGCTCGGGGTTTCGCCGAGGCTTCACTCCACACCATTTCGGCAGATAGACTCACTTCGTCCTCAAGGAGTGTTCCATGAGCAATCTCGTCAATGAAGGCAGCCTCTCATCCTCCCTGGATTGCCCGCTGGTCGACGGAAAACGCCAGGTTCAGCATGTCTCGGCTCGCACCGCTGACGTAGGCGGTATTCCGGTCAATCGCGTGCTGCCCTCACGTCAGCGGCGCCTGGTGGGGGCCTGGTGCTTCCTCGATCATGCCGGGCCGGCGGTCTTCAAGAGCGACAGCGCCGGCCTGCGCGTCGGGCCGCACCCGCATATCGGCCTGCAGACCTTCACCTGGATGATCGAGGGAGAGGTGTTGCACCGCGACAGCCTGGGCAGCGAGCAGGTGATACGACCGGGGCAGGTCAACCTGATGACCGCGGGGCGCGGCATCAGCCATACCGAAGAGTCGGTGGCCGGCGCCAACCACCTGCATGCCGCCCAGCTCTGGATTGCACTGCCCGAGGCGAGCCGTAATACCGAGCCTCGCTTCGATCACTATGCGGAGCTGCCCCGCTGGCAGGCACAAGGCGTCGAGCTGACCCTGCTGATCGGCGAATTCGACGGCCGTCGGGCGCCGCCCCTGACGTTCTCACCGCTGGTGGGTCTCGACCTCGAGGCTAGCCGGGCCGCAACGATCGGCCTGCCACTGCGAGACGACTTCGAGTACGCCGTACTGCCCCTGGACGGTGAGCTCAAGATCGGCGGAGATCGCTTTGTCGCCAATGAGCTGGCCTACCTGGGCCGCGGCCGCGATGAGGTGGAGCTGTCGATGAGCGCAGGCGGTCGTGCCATTCTGATCGGCGGCGAGCCCCTGGGGGAAGAAGTGCTGATCTGGTGGAATTTCGTCGGCCACAGCAAGGCGGAGATCGCCGAGGCCCAGCGCGACTGGGAGGCGGGCAGCGAGCGCTTTGGCAGTATTCCCCAATGGCCGGGTGAGCGGCTGATGCCAGCGCCATTGCCGTGGAAGGTCTAGTGAGCGAGAGCGCGATCGCGATCAACGGAATGACCCTCATGCACATCACCATCCTGACCATTACCCTTTCACTGCCCGGCTGCGCGTCTCTCAAGGAGAAGCGCCAGCGCATGGGCGGCCTGCACGAGCGCTTCGGTCGCAACCCGGCAGTAGCGGTATGCGAGAGCGGTGAACACGACCGGCTGGAGGCGAGCGAATGGACCTTCGTGGTGACCGGCATGTCGCAGCAGAAGGTGGAATCCCTGTGCAGCGAGATCGAGGAGAAGCTGCAGCGTACGGTCGACGGTCGCGTGCTCGACGTATCCCGGGAGATCCTCTAGAACCGAACACAGCATTGGCTGCGCGCTGATGAAGCAGGAGCGGGGAAAATGGTACCTAACTGGTGCAGCCGGGTTGCTGCAAGGCAGCACTCGTCGATATGAGTCGTCTGGAAAGTTATGCAAGTTGTTGATATTGATTAAGGTGCTTCTGGCTTGGCATGTATTTCGAATAGGAATACATAGGCAAGCTGAGCGGGTTGGCACCTGCAACCGATTTCAACGTCGCCATGCATGAAGGCGATAAACAGAGTGAGCTGGCGTGCTCCACTTGGGCCCCTTCGGGGGCCTTTTTTTGTACGACCTTATTCTTGGTGCCGGGCAATAGCTTCGATGCCGGCATGCGCTAGGGCAATGGGACTTTAGTCGATGTAATCGATGGTGGGAGCCGCTACTAGCAGCATTGATCAAATTTTTTACTCATGATAGGTAAAAATGGCAAACTAGTACCAATAAAGTGGGCTCTGGACTCCTCGGAAAGCCCCGATAACGCTGGCATCGCTTCCGCGCTACGTGGATGAATGGTGCCACGACAAATGGTACGCATGGATAAACCCGCTAGGCCCGCTACGCCCGCCCGGCGCGCGGCACGAATGACCTTCTACTATGCACTCATCGGCAGTGTATGGATTGTCGTGTCCGACTGGTGGCTCGGGGGACGTGTTGCCGGGGCCTCCTGGCTGACGTTGGCCCAGTCCGCAAAGGGACTGGGCTTCGTGACTGCCACCAGCGTGGCGCTTTTTTTCCTGTTGAAGCGGGAGTGGCAGGCTGACGCGGCATTACTGCAGCGCAATCAGCAGCAGCGGGCTGAGCTCCATGCACTGAGTCAGTTTCGGGAAAGTGTCATCGAGAGTGCCCACGTCTGGATCAATGGGCTGGACCGTGAGGCGAGGGTGACGCTGTGGAACGATGCAGCCGAACGCATCTCTGGGTACCGGCGTAATGAGGTACTGGGTAGTGACAGGATCTGGCAGTTGTTATACCCGGACCCCGATTATCGCAGCGAGATTGCTGGAGAAGTTCAGAAGATCCTGAGCGCCGGCGCTGAAGTGCAGGGTTTCGAAACCACCATTTGCACCAAGAGTGGCGAGGAGAAGGTGATTGCCTGGGACTCTAGGCAACTGACCGATGAACACGATCATGTTGTGGGGTCGGTGGCCATCGGCCGTGATGTCACTG
>SKVX01000540.1 GCA_007129225.1 Halomonas sp. | reverse complement strand
TGCGGATACAACGATGCCCAACCAGCTGCGACGCAACGACACTGTCTGATGATCCATTTGAGGGCCCTCGTTGACTCCGTGTAAGAGGTATACAGCATAGGCGATAAAAGGCCCGTTTGACGACAATCAAACGGGCTCTTGGGTGACTCGGTGTTGTCGCGACTATGCGATGGTTTCTATGCGATGGTTTCGCCCGCCAGCATGAACCAGGTTTCCAGTACCGCATCCGGATTCAAGGATACGGAGTCGATGCCCTGCTCCATCAACCACTTGGCCAGGTCCGGATGGTCGGAGGGGCCCTGGCCGCAGATGCCCACGTACTTGCCCTGTGCCTTGCAGGCCTGGATCGCCATGGAGAGCAGCTTGAGCACAGCGGGGTTCCGCTCATCGAAGAGATGAGCGACGATGCCGGAGTCGCGGTCCAGGCCCAGGGTCAGCTGAGTCAGGTCGTTGGATCCGATGGAGAAGCCATCGAAGTGCTCGAGGAACTCGTCCGCCAGCAGCGCATTGGCAGGCAGCTCGCACATCATGATGACCTTCAGGCCGTTGTCGCCGCGCTTCAGGCCGTTTGCGGCCAGCAGTTCGACCACTTCCCGCGCCTCGTCGGTGGTGCGCACGAAGGGCACCATGATCTCGACGTTGTCGAGGCCCATCTCGTCGCGCACCCGCTTCAGCGCCTTGCACTCCAGCTCGAAGCAGGGACGGAAGGCGTCGGAGATGTAGCGGGAAGCACCGCGGAAGCCCAGCATGGGGTTCTCTTCCCCGGGCTCGTAGAGCTTGCCGCCGATCAGGTTCTCGTATTCGTTGGACTTGAAGTCCGATAGCCGCACGATGACGCGTTGCGGGTGGAAGGCGGCCGCCAGGGTCGAGATGCCCTCGACCAGCTTGTCCACGTAGAAGGTCACCGGGTCGGCATAGCCAGCGGTGCGCATGTCGATGGTCTGCTGCAGCTCCAGCGGCAGGGTGTCGTACTCGAGTAGCGCCTTGGGGTGAACGCCGATCATGCGGTTGATGATGAACTCCAGCCGCGCCAGGCCGACGCCGGCATGGGGCAGCCCGGCGAAGCCAAAGGCACGATCGGGGTTACCCACGTTCATCATGATCTTGAACGGGATCTCCGGCATGGCGTCGACGGTGGAGACGCGACGATCGTAATCGAGCAACCCTTCGTAGACGTGGCCGGTATCGCCTTCTGCACAGGAGACCGTGACGTCGCGCCCATCCTGGAGGGTGTCGGTGGCATCGCCACAGCCCACCACGGCCGGGATACCCAGCTCACGGGCGATGATCGCCGCATGGCAGGTGCGCCCGCCGCGGTTGGTGACGATCGCCGAGGCGCGCTTCATGATCGGTTCCCAGTCGGGATCGGTCATGTCGGTGACCAGCACATCCCCGGCCTTGACCTTGTCCATATCGTCCGGCGAGAAGACGACCTTCACCGCACCACGCCCGATGCGCTGGCCGATGGCCCGTCCGGTGACCAGGGTGCGGCCCTTCTCCTTGAGGTGGAAGCGCTCCAGCTTGCCGCCCTCCAGCTGGGAGACCACCGTTTCCGGGCGGGCCTGGACGATATAGAGCTCGCCATCGTCGCCGTCCAGCGCCCACTCGATATCCATGGGCCTGCCGTAGTGCGTCTCGATGGTCATCGCCTGCCGCGCCAGGGCCATGACCTGCTCGTCGTTGATGCAGAAACGGGCGCGATCCTTGAGGGGAACATCCACGGTGGAGACCGACTTGCCGGCACTGGCATCGTCGCCATAGACCATCTTGATCAGCTTGGAGCCCAGGTTGCGGCGCAGCACGGCCGGGCGACCGGCGGCCAGGGTCGGCTTGTGTACGTAGAACTCATCCGGGTTGACCGAGCCCTGCACCACGGTCTCGCCCAGGCCCCAGGAGGCCGTGACGAAGACCGCGTCGCGATAGCCGGATTCGGTGTCCAGGGTGAACATCACGCCGCTGGCGCCGGTTTCTGAGCGCACCATCTTCTGGACGCCCGCCGACAGCGCCACGTTCTCGTGGGCATAGCCACGGTGCACCCGGTAGGAGATGGCGCGATCGTTGAACAGGGAAGCAAAGACCTCGTGCACGGCTCGCTTGATGTTGTCGAAGCCTTCGATATTGAGGAAGGTTTCCTGCTGGCCGGCGAAGGAGGCATCCGGCAGGTCCTCCGCAGTGGCCGAGCTGCGGACTGCCGCCTTGAGGTTCGGGTGCTGGGTAGCCAGCTTGTCATAGGCGGTGCGCAAGTGTTCCTCGAAGATGGGCGGCAACGGCGTGTCGATCACCCACTGGCGGATCTCGGCTCCGACACGCGACAGCTCGGTGACGTCGTCGACGTCGAGCCGATTAAGGGCCTGGTTGATGCGCTCGTTGAGCCCCTCGTGGGCCAGGAACTCGCGGTAGGCGTGGGCGGTGGTGGCGAAACCGCCGGGGACTGTGACGCCGGCTCCCGACAGGTTTGAGATCATCTCACCCAGGGAGGCGTTCTTGCCGCCGACCCGTTCCACGTCGTCCATGCCGAGCTGGTCGAACCACAGGATGTAATCTTCCACGAGACCCCCTTGATCTTCGAAGCCTTGTCACAGGCAAATGATGCAACGGTCGACACCTTAACCGGATGTTTCCATATTCGCCATTGGTCTAACATCGAAGTCACTGGAGGATTTTTACAACAGTTGCTCCTTTTCCTGCCTTTTTGTAGTGGCTTGTGGGCGGTGGGCCGAATAAACCACGTCTTGCCCGGGACGCCATCAGCCCCGACAATGGAATCGTCCCTGTCCACGGAAGCCGAACCTGCCATGCCACGTACCGCCTTCTTCATTTCCGACGGCACCGGCATTACCGCCGAAAGCCTCGGGCGCAGCCTGCTGGCACAGTTCGAGAACGTCGAGCTGCGTATGCTCACCAAGCCCTACATCGACACCGTCGAAAAGGCACGCACCCTGGTCGAGATCATCGAAGCCACGGCGGTGCGCGACGGCGAGCAGCCGATCATCATCGACACCGTCGTCGACGAGGGTATTCGCGACGTGATACGCGGCGCCACCGGATTCAAGGTCGATATCTTCTCCACCTTCCTCAAGCCGCTGGAGCAGGAGCTGGGCACGCACTCCAGCTACAGCGTGGGGCGCACCCACTCCATCGGCAAGGATGAGGTCTACATGGACCGAATTCACTCGGTCCATTTCGCCCTGGACAATGACGACGGCGCCCGTACCCACCAGTACGATGAGGCGGATGTGATCCTGGTTGGAGTCTCCCGCTGCGGCAAGACCCCCACCTCGCTCTACCTGGCATTGCAGTTCGGCATCCGCGCCGCTAACTATCCGCTCACGGAGGACGACCTCGACGAGAACGGCACGCTCAAGTTGCCCAAGGTGCTGGCGACTCATCGGCACAAGCTCTTCGGACTGACCATCGATCCACGACGGCTGACGGCGATACGTCACGAGCGCCGGCCCAACAGTCGCTACAGCTCACTGGACCAGTGCGCCCAGGAAGTCGAACAGGCCGAGGCGCTCTACCGCCAGTTGCACATTCCCTTCATCGACACCACCCGCTTCTCCATCGAGGAGATTTCCACCCGCATGATCGCCGAGACAGGCCTGACGCGGCGATTCTCGCCGCGATAGCCCTGATGTGATAGCCCATGAAAATAGTGCTGACCCTCCTCGTCGTGGTGGCGCTCTTCAGCGGGGGCCCCCTTTTCCTGTGGTGGCTCGGCGATATCGACCCTCGCGGCGACTGGCGTAGCGCCGATCGTACCAGTGCCGGGCTGGCGCCCGATCTGGAGAACACACAAGCGGCCGTAGTGCAGGTCTACTCCGCGCGGGCCTTCCATTGGCGAGGTATCTTCGCCGTGCATACCTGGGTCGCAACCAAGCCTGAGGGGGCTACGCAGTACACGATCCATCAGGTTACCGGCTGGGGGCGACCCACCCTTTCATCAAGACCGGGGACTCCCGACCGTGCCTGGTTCGGCAGTGTGCCCAGCGTGCATGCCACGCTCTGCGGTCCCGCTGCCGAACG
>SKVX01000030.1 GCA_007129225.1 Halomonas sp. | reverse complement strand
CCCGGCGGTGTTGCCCAACGTGGGCGATATAGTCAACGTCGCAGCCTCCGCCAAGGCGCCTGACGGCGCCAGTCGCGATGGGAACCAGCGCCCCAACAGCTGTTTTTTCCTGCCAGCGCAGGCACTGACCATCTTGTAGGAGGAAGCTTCAGCTCACGACTGGTGGCCGCAGGCCTCCCGGCGGTGTTGCCCAACGTGGGCGATATAGTCAACGTCGCAGCCTCCGCCAAGGCGCCTGACGGCGCCAGTCGCGATGCGAAGCAGCGCTCCTACAGCTGCTTTTACTTATGTCGGAGGAAGCTTCAGCTCCGGTCCGACGCATCGGCGACTGGAGGCCGAAGGCCTCCTATAGCTACGATTCCGCGTTCTCCGCCTGGGGCAGGCGACGATCCAGCAGGGTGCGCCAGCGTACCAGTACGGGGGCGTCGCTGTGGGTGACGTTGTTCAGCAGTTCCCGGAACAGTTCGCGGGCGGCTGCGTCATGGTTGTCGACCAGGGTCAGCCAGGCTTCCAGGGCGCAGAGTTCCTGGTGGCGGTTCTCGTGGAGACGGGCATATTCAAGGGCCTGCTCCACCAGTAGGCGAACTTCGGACTTCGGACGCGCCAGGCGGTGACGAACGCGGGCCAGCTGAACCGCCAGCTCGGGCACGAACAGGGTGCTGCGCTCGCGGGCGATCAACAGGCACTGGTCGAGGTAATCCTCGGCGCCGGCCAGTTCATCAAGGGCGATACAGGCGTCGCTGTACCAGAGGTTGGGGCGATGATAGCGGTCACGCCCGGTGATTTCGCCAAACTCCTCCTGGGCGCCATCCATGATGCGCAGCCCATCGCGGTCACCTGACAGCGCACGACGCCAGCCCAGCACACCCTGGGCCGACACCTGCCAGAGGTGAAGATCAGGTGTCTCGGTCAGGGTCACCGCTTGCTCGGCGCGCTGGGCGGCCAGGTGCACGTGGCCGAGCTGGCGGTAGAGCGCGGCGGCGAACAGCAGCGCCATGGCCAGCGAGCCGGGGTGTCCGATGCGCTCGGCCAGTCGAATGGCGGATTCGACCTGCTGTTCGGCGCGTCGATAGTCGCCGCGCAAGCAGATCGCCCAACCCTGGAAGCAGGCGGCGGCCACCTGTGGGTGTTCGGAGAACGGCAGCCACTCGATCATCATCGGCTGTTCGAGGGGCGCGATCTCGTCGAGATGGTCGTAGGCCTGACTGACCCGCCCTGCCCAGTATTCGCAGTTGGCACGCGCATAGTCGGCCAGGCGATGGTAGCGCGGATCTTCCAGACGGCCGGCGATGGAGGCCAGACTGGCGGCCAGCGAGAAGGCGTCGGCATGGGCGTGGCGCTGACTGCAGCCGACCCAGAGCCCCCATTTGACCAGGAAGGCTTGCTCCAGGTCTTCGGTGTCGTCGGTACTGCAGGCTTCGCACTGGACCAGAAGCTCACGCGCCCGGACGAAGCTTTCGTGAGCGGTGGGCGAGCCATGACCTTCCAGGGCGAAGGCGGCCTGGCCGCGCACGGTGAGCAGGCTGATTTCACGCTCGGCCTGCTCCTCGACGTGGCGCAGGCTGGCGAGGCCGAAGTCGGCCATTTTCAGGGCCGTGCGGTTGGCGCTGACCTTGAGTGCTTCACGAGCGGCCAGTTCGAAGTAGCGTGCGCCGCGGGCGTAGTGGCCGCTGCGGCGCAGATGAGTGGCGAAGTCGCCGGGATGACGACCGATCCACATGGGGAAACGCTCTTCTATCAGGCTCACCACCTGGCGGTGGATGCGCACGCGCACGTCCCGCGGGCAGGAGAGATAGGCAGCTTCCTGAAGCAGTTGGTGGCTGAACTGAAACTCACGGCAGCCACCCTCGCCACCGGCGGGCTCGATGATCTCCAGGCGGCGCATCTGCTCCAGGGCACGATTGAGCTGTGGCATTTCCCAGCCGCTGCATTCGGCCAGGAAGTCCAGGCGGAAGCGACGACCCAATACGGCAGCCACATGGGCCACTTCCCGGTCGCCGTCGAGTTGGTCGATGCGCCCCGCCAGCAGGCCCAGCAGGCCACGCGGCAGCTCATCGAGATGAACGCTGCGACCTTCCCGGCGATCGATCTCCAGGCGGCGACAGATCTCCTGCATATAGAGCGGCACGCCATCGCAGCGTTCGATGATCTGTCCGCGCAGACGCGGGCTGAGGTGCAGGCGATAGCGTCGTGCCAGTTGGGAGAGCAGGCGTGACGACTGCATGGCATCGAGGTGGCCAAGCGTGACCTGCTGGTCCCAGTGAAGGCGCGTGGGCAAGGCCTCGCGGCCGTGGTGGCTGGCCACGAGCAGGAAGGCGCAGTTGATCGGCAGCCGGGCCTGAAGGCCGGCCAGCACGCGGAAAGAGGGTTCGTCGAGCCACTGCAGGTCATCGATCATCAGCACCTGGGTACGCTCGATGGCATGCTGCTCGATGACACGGCACAGTACGGCGACCACCAGGTCGGCCGCCTCCCCGTTCTTGGCAAGCTGCGCCACTTCGGGGGATTCGCGAACGCCCAGTGCCTCCTCAAGCAGGCTCATCTGGTTGCTGCTGAGGACCAGATCCGGATGCGCCTTGAGCAGCGTCGCCAAGCTCTCGTCATTGAGTTCGCCATCCAGCCGCCAGCGCAGCAGGGTTCGCGCCACGCCATAGGGCTCCAGCACCGAGAGGCGCGTGGTGGGCTGCCAGCAGATTGCCGCATCGCGACTCAGCTCCAGTTGGCGGAACCCCACCATCAGTGCCGACTTGCCCATGCCCGAGGCGCCTCGCACCAGCACGCTCTGGCGCAAGCCGATGCCGGCCCGGGCCAGGGCGTCCCGCAGGGTGCGCAGCGGCGTTTCTCGCCCGACCAGGCTGGGCGGCATGGCGTCGCGCCCGCCTTCGTTGTGTCCCAGTACCAAGGCACGCAGGCGTACGCGGCCGTCGCTCGCCACCAGCCGCGAGGAGAGACGCGGCTGCAGGTCCAGCGCCGGCGGCATATGCTGGCTGGCTTCCTGGGAGATCACCAGTTCACTGCCTTCCGCGGCGGTCATCAGCTCGAGGGCACCCTGGGTCACCTGCCCCAGGGGGTCGACCAGTTGACGCTCGGGCAGATAGACCACGCGGCCGCTGTTGAGGCCGGCGGCCAGTTCGATACGTGGCGCCTCTTCCGCACCGCTCCAGTGGCGCGCGATCTCGTCGGGCAGCACCCGACGGCAGTGTTCGTAGAGTGCGACCAGTTCGGCCAGCTGGTGCGCCGGGCCGTGGGTGCCGAAGCAGGCCAGGCCCAGGCCACCGGTAGCACCGGGCAGCCAGAACCCACCCAGGTGATGACACTGCTGTTCCAGCCAACGCATCAACTCGATCTGCAGGGCCAGGCAGGCGCGGGTCTCGTCCCGGGCCGAGAACTCACCCTTCACGCGCAGGCGAATGGCCATGACCGAAAGCTGGCGCTGCTCGATCTCGTCCTCCCGCAGCGGCGAACTGCCCGCTGCCAGGGTGCGAGAGAAGGCGCCCTGCGAGGAGAGTCCCTGCAGGTCGGGATTGCCGTCGGACCAGTAGCGCGCGAGCTGCAGGAAGCCGGGCTCGGGCTGCTGACCGGAAAGGGCCAGCAGCTGCAGATAGGCGCTGTACTGTTCGTGGGCGGCCGCCAACTGACCCTGTTCGGCCAGCTGGCGCACCAGGCGTTCGTGGAAGGGGCCATAGCCCGAGAAGCGGCTGACCAGCGCCTGCAACAGATGGTCGGGCACCTCGTCGTTGCTCTCGAGTATGGCCTCGGAAAAGCGGATCACCCGCTGGCGCCACTCATTGCGCAGCTGTACCAGCCAACGCTGGAACTCGGTGCAGGACGGCAACTGAAGCTCTTCGACCAGATCGCCACGGTAGCGTTGAAGCAGCCGCTCGAGGGTTGCGATATCCTTGGGTCCTTCGAGGAGCCGCTGGAGTTCATGCAGGTCGAAGTGCCAGCTCTCGGGAAGTCGGAAGGCAATGGTCTGGCGGGATACCACCAGCACCCGCTCTGCCTCTTCTCCCAGCGACTGTCGCAGACAGTGCAGGGCATGGCGCAGGTTGGTGCGCCCGGAAGAGAGGCCCTGGTCGGGCCACAGCAACTCGGCCAAGCTGGCCCGGTTGATGGGTTGCTGGTGCAGCAGCAGATAGACCAGTAGCGCCTTGACCTTGTCGTAACTGAACTGGTTGAGGACGTCATCGCCCAGTGTCAGAGAAAACTGTCCAAACAGCGCTAGCTGATCCCATTCGTTATTATGAACGTCTTGTGGAGCGTCCTGCATGTCGGGAACCCTGCATGGCGAAAGCGGTGGCCTCAGCCCGGCACACCACTATGAAAACGAAACGCCTTGTCCGGCGTGACTATCAGCTCTGCTTCGCGTTCGGCGAAAAAGGCAACCCGGTCGTCGATAGGCCATGGAGCGAGATGCCGCGCCAACATTAGATAATCTTCGTAATGACGGCCTTCCGACTTAACCAGAGTGCGGTAGAACTTGGCAAGCTCGGCATCCAGATGTGGAATCAGTCGAGCAAACCGTTCGCAGCTTCGTGCCTCGATATAGGCGCCAATAATAAGAATATCGACCAGCCGCGCCGGTTCTTGAGGGGTAACGTGCCGACGCAGCCCTTCCGCGTATCGGGAGGCGCTGAGATGACGATAGACGATACCCCGACTCTCCATCAGTTTCACTACCTGCTCGAAGTGCAGCAATTCCTCCCGGGCAAGCTGCGACATCTTGGTCAGCAGCAAGGGATCGTTGACGTAACGATACAGGAGACTCATTGCCGTCGAGGCCGCTTTCTTCTCGCACTGCGCGTGATCGATCAGCAGCAGCTCGGGGTTCTCGAGCGCCCAGGCGATCCAGGCATCGGGTGTCGCACAGCCGAGGAAGTCCAGCAGGTCCGGTGGCAACAGGGTGTCTTCGCTTGGCGCTTCCAGAATGTCGGGCATGTCGTTGGCTCGGGTAGGATGCGATCGATATATCGGGTGGTGCGTTGCTATGTCTTGCTTGAGCGCTGCTGATCAGCGCGGCGGTGTTCGGCGGCCTCGTTCAGCGCCTGGCTGAGCCGTGCATGTAGTTCTGCGACATCCAGGCCAAGGGCCGCTTCCGTGGGTACCAGGCCATAGCGTGGCAGCGCCTGGATGCGCGTGCGACCCACCCGCAACAGCTCCACCGCTCGCGAAAGCGCCGGCTGTTCGGGCCGGAAGCGGATTCGGTAACGCAGCAGCTGGACTTCGAGGCAGTCGGCATCCACCACGCACAGGAAGCGGCCGGCCACGCTTTCGCGCAGTGCATCCAGTTCCGCCATGCGCGCCTCACGTTCGTCACCGGACAGGCCAAACCAGTCGAGAATCTCACCGTCGCCACGCTGACAACCCCGGCAGACCGGGTCGCCGAGCGTGGTGGAACAGAGCCCCACGCAGGGAGATGTGATGCTGGCAGCCATGGCGATTCCCACCTCGTCGATTCCCTGATATTTCGGTGCCCATGGTAACGCGACCGAGTGCGACAGGCACCTCTCGAGGCATTTCAATGTTGCAAGATTTGTAACCGCACGAACATTGCGCCGACCAAAGTTCAAGGCGGCCGCCAAGGGGGTCGCCTTAACATTGTCGACAGTTTGGCGTAGAATCGCCGCACCCAGTGACCCGGTTGTTTCACTAGCCAGAGCCGTCATTTCACCGATGCCGATGGTGCATCGGTGTGCTTTGGCCACCACTATAGAAGAGGGCCCCAACGTGCTTGAAGCCTATCGCCAACATGTCGAGGAACGCGCCACCGAGGGCGTCCCGCCGAAGCCTCTGAACGCCGAGCAGGTCGCCGCCCTGGTCGAACTGCTGAAGAACCCGCCCGCCGGTGAAGAGGAGTTCGTTCTCGACCTGCTGACCAACCGCGTTCCCCCGGGCGTTGACGAGGCAGCCTACGTCAAGGCCGGCTTCCTGACCGCCATCGCCAAGGGTGAGGCCAGCTCTCCGCTGATCGACAAGGTGCATGCCGTCAAGCTGCTGGGCACCATGCAGGGTGGCTATAACATCGTCTCGCTGGTGGAACTGCTCGACGATCCCGAACTGGCCAAGGAGACGGGCGAACAGCTCAAGCACACCCTGCTGATGTTCGACGCCTTCCACGATGTGGAAGAGCGTGCCAAGGCAGGCAATGCCGTGGCCAAGGACGTCATGCAGTCCTGGGCCGACGCCGAGTGGTTCCTGTCCAAGCCCGCCCCGGCCGAGAAGATCACCCTGACCGTGTTCAAGGTCCCCGGCGAGACCAATACCGACGACCTCTCCCCTGCCCCGGACGCCTGGTCGCGCCCCGACATTCCGCTGCATGCCAACGCCATGCTCAAGAACGAGCGTGAAGGCATCGTACCGGAAGTGCCCGGCACCACCGGCCCGCTGAAGCAGATCGAGGAAGTGAAAGCCAAGGGCTTCCCGGTCGCCTACGTGGGTGACGTGGTCGGCACCGGCTCCTCGCGCAAGTCCGCCACCAACTCGGTGCTGTGGTTCTTCGGTGACGATATTCCCAACGTACCCAACAAGCGCGCCGGCGGCTTCTGCTTCGGCGGCAAAATCGCCCCGATCTTCTTCAACACCATGGAAGATTCCGGCGCCCTGCCCATCGAGATGGACGTTGCCAACATGGAAATGGGCGACGTCATCGACGTCTACCCCTATGAAGGCAAGGTGTGCAAGCACGGCACCGACGAGGTCGTCACCACCTTCGAGCTCAAGACCCAGCTGATCCTCGATGAGGTGCGTGCCGGCGGCCGCATCCCGCTGATCATCGGCCGTGGCCTCACCGGCAAGGCGCGCGAGTCCCTGGGCCTGGCGCCCTCCGACGTCTTCCGCCTGCCCGAGCAGCCCGTCGACACCGGCAAGGGTTTCACCCTGGCCCAGAAGATGGTCGGCAAGGCCTGCGGCCTGGACGGCGTTCGCCCGGGCATGTACTGCGAGCCCAAGATGACCACCGTGGGCTCCCAGGACACCACTGGTCCGATGACCCGCGACGAGCTCAAGGACCTGGCCTGCCTTGGCTTCCAGGCCGACCTGGTGATGCAGTCCTTCTGCCACACCGCCGCCTACCCGAAGCCGGTCGACGTGGACACCCACCACACCCTGCCCGACTTCATCATGAACCGTGGCGGCGTCTCGCTGCGTCCCGGCGACGGCATCATCCACAGCTGGCTGAACCGCATGCTGCTGCCCGACACCGTGGGCACCGGCGGCGACTCCCACACGCGCTTCCCGATGGGCATCTCCTTCCCGGCGGGTTCCGGCCTGGTGGCCTTCGCCGCCGCCACCGGCGTAATGCCGCTGGACATGCCGGAGTCGGTACTGGTTCGCTTCAAGGGCAAGCGGCAGCCCGGTGTCACCCTGCGTGACCTGGTCCACGCCATCCCCTACTACGGGATCAAGCATGGTCTGCTGACCGTGGCCAAGGCGGGCAAGAAGAACGCCTTCTCCGGTCGCGTGCTGGAGATCGAAGGCCTCGACGACCTCACCGTCGAGCAGGCCTTCGAGCTCTCCGACGCCTCCGCCGAGCGCTCCGCCGCCGGCTGCACCATCACGCTCTCCGAGGAGAGCGTCGCCGAGTACCTGAAGTCCAACATCACCCTGCTGAAGTGGATGATCAGCAACGGCTACGGCGAGGAGCGCACCATCAGCCGTCGCATCGCGGCGATGGAAGAGTGGCTGGCCAACCCGAGTCTGATGCGCGCCGACAAGGATGCCGAGTACGCCGAGGTCATCGAGATTGACCTGGACGAGATCAAGGAGCCGATCCTCTGTGCGCCGAACGACCCGGACGACGCCCGCCTGCTTTCCGAGGTGGCCGGCGAGAAGATCGACGAGGTATTCATCGGTTCGTGCATGACCAACATCGGCCACTTCCGCGCCGCGGGCAAGCTGCTCGAGAAGCAGCCGGCCGGCAGCCTGAAGACCCGCCTGTGGCTGGCGCCGCCCACCAAGATGGACCAGCACCAGCTGACCGAAGAGGGCTACTACGGTATCTACGGTCGCGCCGGGGCGCGCATGGAAATGCCGGGCTGCTCACTGTGCATGGGCAACCAGGCCCGCGTTGCCGCCAAGAGCACCGTGGTTTCCACCTCCACGCGCAACTTCCCCAACCGCCTGGGCGATGGCGCCAATGTCTACCTGGCCTCAGCGGAACTGGCAGCGGTAGCCGCGGTGGAAGGTCGCCTGCCGAGCGTCGAGGAGTACCAGCGTTACATGGGCGAATTCGACGCCATGGCCGGGGAGATCTATCGTTACATGAACTTCCATGAAATCGAGGAGTATCAGAAAGCGGCCTCGAATGTGATTCCCGTAGCCCAGGAAGCCTGATAGGCTACGACCCCGGAAGCATTATTTCGACTCCGATGCTCGCAACATCGAAGGCCCTCACCTCAAGGGTGACGGCCGGAGCCGATGACCAAAGCGCCCCTTCATTGGGGCGCTTTTTTGTGCGCGGCCGTTCATGCAGCAACAATGACGACGGCGGTAAACCATGCGTAACCTTTGCCACCTTGTGGCGCTCAGGCCCCGAGACTACGTTATATATGTCATAGGTGGTCATAGCACTGCGCTGACAGACGATGTTATTTCAGCGCATCGGCACTGCCTGTGGAATGACCGCATGACAACAAAAAGCCAAGGATATCAAGGCCAAGGGACATCAAGGAGAAAAAAATGTCGACAAGTCAATTACTGACTGCTTCGCTCGCCTCTGCCGCACTGCTGACCGCCAATACCGCACTCGCCAATCCACCGCATCAAACCTACGCCTATCTCGGCCTGGGCACCGGCTTCAGTTCTCTGGAAAATGATCGGGACGAGGTCGACAATTTCATCGAGAGCGGAGGGCGCAACTTCAGCATCGACGATGACGGCAACGTCTGGAAGGGCTTTGCCGGCTACCAGATCAATCGCTACCTGGCGGCCGAAGTCTTCTATGCCGACCTGGGAAGGGTCCGGCTACGCGGCCGGAACGGCGTCAGCACCGACCTGGAATCCACCGCCTATGGCGCCAACCTGGTCGGCCAGTTTCCGATAACACCCTGGTTCAGCCCCTTTGCCAAGATGGGTGCCGCCAGTTGGGAAACCAAGGTCGAAGGCAACCTCGGCGATGCAGGCCTCGAACTGCAGGACAACGACGGCTTCGACCCGGTCTACGGTGTCGGCGCCCAGTTCGACTTCAACCCGGTCATGCTGAGGGCCGAGTACGAACGCTACGACTTCGATAGCGACTACACCATCGATACATTCACCGCGTCGGTCGGGCTTCGCTTCTAAAGCCCCGCTACTATCGCGATGCATGACGCCGGGCCTTGTCCCGGCGTCGCCGACTCTTGATGAAAGCTCCGACGAAACGACGACGGTGACCCCGCACGAACTGTGGCATCATCGTGCGACATCGTCATTTCTTCAGGCCAGGAGCCGTCCATGAGTGCCATCATTACACCCGACATCTGCGACGCCCACCCCGAGGTACAGGTACTCGATCCCGTCTTCGTCAACTTCGGTGGCCGCGAGGCATTCTGCGGACCGGTGCGGACCGTGAAGTGCTTCGAGGATAATTCGCTGGTCAAGGAGGCGGCTGCCGAACCCGGCGATGGCGCGGTGCTGGTCGTGGACGCCGGCGGCTCGCATCGCTGCGCCATGCTGGGTGACATGATCGCCGAGCAGGCGGTCGACAACGGCTGGGCCGGCGTGGTGATGTACGGCTGCGTGCGCGATGTCGACGTGCTGGCTGAAACCGACCTGGGCGTTCAGGCGCTTGGCGCCCATCCGCGCAAGAGCAACAAGCGCGGTGAGGGGCAGCGGGATGTTCCGGTCACCTTCGCCGGCGTCACCCTGAAGCCCGGCCAGTGGCTATATGCCGACAACAACGGCATCGTGGTCGCCGAAGAGCGCCTGAATCTGGAGGGGTGAGGCAGCATCGGCAACTCCGCCGGCGTTGGTGATGATCACTAACTCTGGCAACCCCGCCGAGGAGTCCTGCGGCCTCCAGTCGTGATCTAAAGATACTCCAACAGCGGTGCGGTTTGCCTTGATGGAAAGAACAGCTGTTGGAGCGCTCGGTTCGGCGCTCCGAGTTTCCATCGCGACTGGCGCCGCCAGGCGCCTTGGCGGAGGCTGAAACGCCGGTGATGGCCGCGAACGTTGGCAACACCGCCGGGAGGCCTGCGGCCTCCAGTCGCAAGCTGAAGCTGCTCCGACAGCGAAAGTTTCTAGCGTCGGCAACGCCACCCTCACCCTTGCCTTATCCACTTTTTCAATGCCACTCTAACATCATGAATCCCAACGACTCGCTACCGTGCTGACACCAACATCGCTGGCAATGGACGTGCTGCGCAGCCTACGCGAGCATCTGCGCCCGTTGGTGGCGTACCACCTTTTCTTCACCCTGCTCGCTTCGAGCCTGCTGCTGCCGTCCGCTGCGTGGGCCTTGACCAGCTTGCTTGGCCGCATCAGCCAGCCGGTCATCACCAACGCGGAGCTGCTCGACCTGCTGCTGACGCCGTCCGGCATCCTCTGGGCGCTGGCGGCGATCGGCATGGTGTTCGTGGTGCTCTTCCTGCAGCAGGCGGGGATGATCCTGGTGGCGGTTCGACGCCGCAACAACCATTACCAGCTCGCTTTCATCGCCCTGTGGCAGACTCTGCATCGGGCGCCGGCGCTGATCGGGCTCGTGGTGTTTCAGGTGGGGGCCCACCTGCTGCTGATGCTGCCGGTGTTGCTGCTGCTCGGCTGGCTCTATGACCTGATCATCGGCGGGCTCGATCCGTATTACGTACTCCGGGTCCGCCCCCCTGCGTACTGGCAATACCTGGCCGGCGCCACGCCCCTGGTCGCGGGCTGGGCCTTCGTGGCGGCGTCGCTCTACTTCCGCTGGATCCTGGCGCTGCCCATCGTCACCCTGGAACAGACATCCCCACTGGCCGCCTTGAAACGCAGTCGCGAGCTGACCCGAGGCAGCAAGGGACGCGTCGCGCTGGTCGTGCTGGGCCTGCTGCTGGTGATCATCGCCCTGCCCTTCATCGCTTCCTGGATCTTCGATCGTATCTTCACGCCCATGCTCTGGTGGCTGCCGGAACGCAATGCGGTACTGATTCCGGCCATGCTGGGCTACCTGACCGGCTATGTACTGGTCACACTGGCCATTACCTTCGTCGGTATCGCGGCCAACGCGCTGCTCTCGGCCTGCCTCTACCTGCGGCTGGCCCACCGGGAGCCCCGCCCAGCTCCACCGCCGCCAGACGCCCATCCTGGCCGCCTGGCCTGGGGCGTGGAGCTGGGGGTGGTGATCTTCGCCCTGGCCCAGGCCTGGTGGATCGTCAATAGTTTCGAGCTGCGTGATGACGTGACCAATATCGCCCACCGCGGCAGCTCCATGGCCGCACCGGAGAATACCCTGGCGGCTGTCGAACAGGCGATTGTGGACCGGGCAGACTATGTCGAGATCGATGTGAGATTGACCGCCGATGGTGAGGTCGTGGTCTATCATGATCGCAGCCTGCAGCGGCTCACCGGCGACTCCCGCAACGTCCGCGACCTGACGCTGGAGGAACTGCAGACCTTCGATGTGGGCAGCTGGTTCGGCCACGCCTTCATCGGCGAGCGCATTCCCACCCTGGATGAGACGCTGGAGACGGTGAGGGGACGCAGCGCCCTGATGATCGATATGAAGCCCGACCCTGGCGCTGAGCTGGCCTTGGTGGAGGCGGTGCTGGAATCGATCCGGCGAGAAGCGACGGCAAGGGAACAGTGCCTGGACATGCTCTCGCCGGCACAATCAACGACCCGCTGCGGAGATCCCGATGTGATCGGCGAAACCCGCGTCGCGGTGATGTCGCCGGGTGTGGTTCAGATGGTGAAGGAGCGCGAGCCCGAGCTGCGCGTGACCCTGCTAGCCCAACTGGTCATGCCGGGCACCCTGGAGCGCCGCGGCTTCGATGCACTCGGCCTGCGGCACAATCGCATCACCGAGAACGAGATACGACTGGCCCGCGAGCTGGGGTACGAGGTGCATGCCTGGACGGTCAATGACCGGGCTCGCATGTCGCAGCTGATCGACCTGGGCGTGGACGCCATCATCACGGATTACCCGGACCGCCTTACCGAGCTGATGCGAGACCGTCGTGAACTCGGCGATGGCGCCCTGCTGCTGGTCAAGTTGCGCAACTGGTTGCGAAGGTGATTATCCGTCTCCCATGACTCAGTCTCCCATGACGATGCCTTCGCGCCGGGGATCCGCACCGCCGAAGAAACCCTCCTCGGTCTTCATGATCGCCTGCAGGCCGCTTGTCAGCTCACGCTCGCTGGCTTCATGACCGCGTTCGTTCAGCGCTTCCAGTACCGATGCGTCGAAGCGGCCTTCCTCCAGGAATGCCGGACCACCGAGGGTGATGGCATGGGGCAGGTCGAGCGCCTCCTGTGCGTTCAGCCCCCAGTCGAGCATCGCCACCAGCGCCTTGGCGGTATAGTGAATGATCGCCGCCCCACCGGGTGAGCCGAGGCTTGCAATCAGCTCATCGCTTTCCCGATCGAAGACCAGGGTCGGGCTCATGCTCGAGCGCGGCCGCTTGCCGGCCTCCACCCGGTTGGCAATGGGGGTGCCGTCGGCATCCAGGGGCCGGAAGGAAAAGTCGGTCAGCTCATTGTTGAGCAGGTAGCCGCCCGGCAGGCCGGTACCGCCATCGGCCAGCATGCGTGAGCCGAATGCCGCCTCGATGGTGGTGGTCATGGCCAGGCCATTGCCCTCCTCGTCGATGATGCTGATGTGGCTAGTGCCGTATTCCGGCTGGCTTGGCTGTACCGCCCAGGCAGTTTCGATGCCGCCGGGATTGCCCGGTCGGGCGGCATTCGGCCCCATGCTCTGCTCTTCGATGAGCTCGGCACGCAGGGCGAGGTAGTCGGGCTCGAGCATGGCGCTCCAGCTCCCTCCCGGAGGATCGACGAAGTCCGGATCGGCGATGTACTTGCCACGGTCGGCAAAGGCGAGGCGCGAGGCTTCCAGAAAGCGATGCAGCCATTCGACGCTCGGCCGGCCTTCTTCCAGGGGCGCCTCCAGTGCCGGCAGATGCTCCATGGTTCCCAGGATCTGCATGATGGTCAGATGACCCGATGATGGTGGGGGAAAGCCGCAGACACGATAGGCCTGCCAATCGGTGCAGATGGGGTCGCGCTGCTTGGCGACATAGGTCGCCATGTCCTCGAGGCTGATGGCGCCGGGACGATCCCGGTGGCCCTGGACCCGATGGACCAGGTCCTCGGCAATATTGCCGGTATGCATCGCCTTGCTGCCGTTTTCGGCAATCTCGCGCAGGATGGCGCCCAGCGCGGGGTTCTTGAGCAGATGCCCTTCCTCGAGGGGCTCCCCGGCTTCGTTATAGTAGAAGGCGCCGCCCCGTGAGTCGTCGCGCAGACGCTCCTCCCCGGCCAGGCTGGTGTGAAGCCGATGGCTGACGTGGAATCCCTCTTCGGCGAGGGTGATGGCGGGGGCGAACAGCTCTGCCCAGGGCAGCTTGCCATACTCACCGTGAGCCTTCTCCAGCATGCGCACGGTACCCGGCACGCCAACCGAAAGTCCGCTTGCCGCGGCATCCATGAACTCGAGCGGTTCACCATCCCCATTGAGGAATAGCGATTCACTGGCGGCCCGAGGCGCCGTTTCGCGCCCGTCGAAGGCCGTGACGTCGCTGCCGTCGAAGTGCATCAGGAATGCACCGCCGCCGATGCCGCTGGACTGGGGCTCGACCAGCGTCAGCACCATCTGCACGGCAATGGCGGCATCCACCGCCGAACCGCCGGCCCGGAGTACCTGGTAGCCGGCATCGGTGGCGAGCGGATTCGCCGCTGCCACCGCGAAGCGCTCGGTCGCCCAGCCAGGCTTCTCGCTGTAGCCGGACGCCTGTTCCGGCTCGATGGCGGGTGCCGAGTACTCGAACGTAACGTCAGCAAGGGCAACAAGCGGCATACCGAGCATGGCTGCGGATACAACGATGCCCAACCAGCTGCGACGCAACGACACTGTCTGATGATCCATTTGAGGGCCCTCGGTGACTCCGTGTAAGAGGTATACAGCATAGGCGAAAAAAGGCCCGTTTGACGACAATCAAACGGGCTTCTGAATGACTTAGTGTTGTCGGTATTACTCGATGGTTTCTCCGGCCAGCATGAACCAGGTTTCCAGTACCGCATCCGGGTTCAGGGAAACGGAGTCAATGCCCTGCTCCATCAACCACTTGGCCAGGTCAGGATGATCGGATGGCCCCTGGCCGCAGATGCCGACATACTTGCCCTGCGCCTTGCAGGCCTTGAT
>SKVX01000149.1 GCA_007129225.1 Halomonas sp. | reverse complement strand
GACGCTTCGAGGAGCGGCTGGCCAGCGACGAACTGACCGGGGCGATTCCCGTCTCCGAGGCCCACGAGCTGCGCCGCCAGTATCGCCTGGTGCTCTCTCGCTGGCACAACGAGCTCGCCCCTGAGGTGAGCGAGGCCGTGGCCAGCCAGTACGTGCGCATCGATACGCTCAATCGCGCCCTCGATGGCCTGGTCGGCGAGATCAATACCATGGTCAACCAGCTCGAGCAGAACACCGAAGCCAAGATCCGCCTGCTCAGCGCGCTGCAGATCCTGTTTCTGGGCCTGACCGCCGTGGTGCTGATCATTGCCCTCTACGACATTCGCCACAACCTGGTGGCGCCGCTGCGCCAGCTGATGGTGCTGGCCCGGGAAGCCGCCCGGCGCAACTTCTCCCAGCGCACCCGACTCAGCGGCAGCGACGAACTGGCGATGCTGGGTCGCACCTTCGACAACATGGCCGAACAGCTGGCCTCCAGCTATGCCGAGCTGGAAGAGCGGGTGGCCCACAAGACCCAGGAGCTGAAGCGCAGCAGCCAGGTGATGCAGGTGCTCCACGATGGCAGCCGCTGGCTCTATGGCGGAGGCAACGACCTCTGCACCAGTGCCGCCCCCATGCTGCGCCAGGTCGAGCAGTTGCTCGAAATCGGCCCCATCCGGCTGTCGCTCAACGACCCCCATGACAACAGCCAGATCCCGATTCTCGCCACCCACTCCGCCCGTCGCCCGGAGTATTGCCGCGACCATGACTGTCATGCCTGCCTGATCGACCCGAACCCCATGCGACTGGCAAATACCGAAGAGGGGGAGTGCCTGCTGCTGCCGGTGAGCGTGGGCGAGGAGATGCTGGGCACTCTGGAGATCTGGTACCCCAAGGGCGAGCGCCTTTCCCATAGCGTGCGCCGCCTGCTCAATGCCCTGGCCGACCAGCTGGCCACGGCGGTCTACCTGCAGCGCCGCATCGAAGAGGAGCAGCAGATCTCGCTGATGAACGAGCGCACCATCATCGCCCGCGAGCTGCACGACTCCCTGGCCCAGTCGCTCTCCTACCTCAAGATGCAGGTGGCCCGCCTGGAGCGCATGCAGAGCAAGGACGCCCCCCGGGAAACCCAGGCGGCGGTGTTCGACGAGTTGCGCACCGGCCTCAACAGCGCCTATCGCCAGCTGCGCGAACTGCTGACCACCTTCCGTCTCAAGCTTGAAGGTCCCGGCCTGCAGTCGGCCCTTCACCAGACCACGGCAGAATTCTCCGACCGCATGGGCGCCTTGGTAGAGCTTCACTACGACGTGCCGCCCCATCTGCTCAACCCCAATGAGGAGATCCATGTCCTGCAGATCGCCAGGGAAGCCTTGAGCAATATCCACAAGCACGCCCAGGCGCACTGGGCCGCCGTCACGGTCAGCTTTCAGGAAGCCCGCATCGTGCTGCACATCGATGACGACGGCGTGGGCCTGGCGAACGATGAGTCACCACCCATGCACTATGGCCTTGTTATCATGCGTGACCGAGCCCACACCCTGGGCGGCGAGCTCACGCTGACCAATCGCGCCGAAGGCGGCACCCGGGTCGAGTTGACCTTCACCCCGCAGACCGCGCGCCTGATCACTCGACAGCCAGCCACCATCACTCAAGAGAACGGAAACTGAATCGCTATGGGCCAGCCAATCAACGAGACCCCCGCCAGTATCCTGATCATCGACGACCACCCGCTGTTGCGCCGCGGCGTGGCGCAACTGCTGGAACTGGAAGACGACCTCGAGCTGATCGGCGATACCGGCGTGCCCCAGGAGGGCGTGCGCCTGGCCATCGAGCTGGACCCGGACATGGTGTTGCTCGACCTGAACATGCCGGAGATGGACGGCATCCAAACCCTCAAGCGTCTGCGCGACGAGGGTTTCACCGGGCGTGTGGTGATGTTCACCGTCTCCGACCACGAGGATGACCTTGTCGCGGCGCTACGCGGCGGCGCCGACGGCTACCTGCTCAAGGACATGGAGCCCGAGGAGATGGTACGCCAGCTGCGCCAAGTGGCCCTGGGCCGCATGGTGGTGAGCGAAAGCCTGACCGCTCTGCTGGCCGAGGCCCTGCGCAATCAGCGCTCGGCGCCCGCCACTCCCGACATTCACAGCCTGACCCAGCGCGAGCGCGAGATCCTGCGCGAGCTGGCCGCCGGCCTCTCCAACAAGCTGATCGCGCGCAAGCTCGACATCACCGAGGGCACCGTCAAGGTCCACGTCAAGCACCTGCTGAAGAAACTCAACCTGCGTTCGCGGGTCGAGGCGGCGGTTTGGGCGGTGCAGGAAGGCATCGAAAGATAGGGTTACAGCACCGGTTCTGTGTGGATACCTCCAAAGACTTCAAGGCGCCGAAACGGCGCCTTTCTCTTTTCTCGCAATTTACAAAAGCATTTAAAAACAGTTGCTTGTAGAAATACCCCCGCTACCCCTCAAGTGGTATTCCGCTGATTTTTCGCCTTTTTCGACCAGTTTCGCCGCTCACATGCGCGGCGTATCTTTGCGCCATACGAACCTGAATTGATCCCGGTCAGGCCAGAGGTCGCAAGCCGGGATCAGCGGAACCACCAAGGGGAATCAACATGGCCAAGACAGATGCCGATACCGGGGGTCCTGTCGTGAAGTCCGGCAAGACGAATGGCGATATCGAACACTGGGATATCGAGAACGACGACTTCTGGCAACGCAGCGGCAAGAAGATCGCCAACCGCAACCTGTGGATCTCCATCCCCAGCCTGCTGATGGGCTTCGCCGTCTGGCTGATGTGGGGCATGATCACCACCCAGATGCAGAACCTGGGCTTTCCATTCACGGTAAGCGAACTCTTCACCCTGACCGCCCTGGCGGGGCTCTCGGGCGCGACCCTGCGCATTCCCGCCTCGTTCATGATTCGCATCGCCGGCGGGCGCAATACCGTCTTCCTCACCACGTCACTGTTGATGATCCCCGCCTTCGGCACCGGGGTCGCACTGATGAATCCCGACACGCCGCTATGGGTTTTCCAGGCCCTGGCGCTACTCTCGGGCATCGGCGGCGGTAACTTCGCCGCCTCCATGAGCAATATCTCGACCTTCTTCCCCAAGAAGCAGCAGGGCTATGCGCTGGGCATGAACGCCGGCCTCGGCAACTTCGGCGTCACCACCATGCAGGTCCTGATCCCGCTGGTGATGACAGTGGGCATCTTCGGTGCCATCGCCGGCGGCTCCATGGAACTGCAAAGTTCCAGCGGCACCCTGATCGGCCGTATCGAGGCGGGCACCGAAACCTGGATCCAGAACGCCGGCTTCGTCTGGCTGGTGTTCCTGATTCCGCTGGCCTTCCTCAGCTGGTTCGGCATGAACAACCTGCGGCCCATCACGCCCAACCCGGGCACGCCGATGCAGGCCTTCGGCAAGATCCTCGGCCTCTACGGCGTGGGCGCCGTCGCCGCCATCGTCGGCATGTTCGCGCTCAACCTGCTGGGCATGTGGCTCGCCCTGCCGCTGACCATCGCGCTGACCCTGGTGCTGATGCGCCTGCTCCCCGGGGAGATCAAGCCCAACATCCAGAAGCAGTTCGCCATCTTCTCGAACAAGCACACCTGGTCGATGACGGTCCTCTACATCCTGACCTTCGGCTCCTTCATCGGCTTCTCCGCGGCGCTGCCGCTCTCCATCAACGTCATCTTCGGCAACATGATGGAAGTGGCCGCCGACGGCAGCGTCACTCGCGTTGCCAACCCCGATGGTCCCAGCGCCCTGACCTGGGCCTGGATCGGGCCCTTCGTCGGCGCCCTCATTCGCCCCATCGGTGGCTGGATCTCCGACAAGGTGGGAGGCTCCATCGTCACCCAGGTCATCTCCGTCGTGATGGTCGTGGCCTCCGCCATCACCGGCTACGTGATGATGCTGGCCTACAACTCCACCGATCCGAACAGCTACTTTGCGATCTTCATGCTCCTGTTCGTGATCCTGTTCGCCGCCAGCGGCATCGGCAACGGCTCCACCTTCCGCACCATCGGCGTGATCTTCGACCAGCACCAGAAGGGTCCGGTGCTGGGCTGGACCTCCGCCGT
>SKVX01000463.1 GCA_007129225.1 Halomonas sp. | reverse complement strand
GCCTCCACCGCCCAGGAAGGGTTGACCCGGTTGCGAGAGTCGTGAACCGAGGGTCGGGACACTGACATGAATGCGGGCGCCCCCTTGACCGGGGAGCGCCCGCTGGCGTGTCAGAAGGTGTCCCACTCTGGTTCCGCGCGGCGATTGGACGGGACGGGACGGGGGTCGCTGGACGAAGTCGACAGCTGGACCAGCGTTGACGTGGCGGCAGGGCTCTCTACGCTGGGAGCCTGGGCTGAAGAGGCATCGGCCTGGCCGACCCTGAAGAACGCCACGGCCTGACTCAGATCCCGCGCCTGTTGCTCCAGTGCCGCCGAGGCGTTGGCGGTCTGCTCGACCAGGGCAGCGTTATCCTGGGTCACCTGATCCATCTGGTTGACGGCCACGCTGACCTGCTCGACGGCAGCGTTCTGCTCCTGCGAGCCACGCGCCACCTCGTCCATGAGCGCCGACACCCGCTTCACCCCGGCCACGATCTCATCCATTGCCGTTCCGGCCTCATCGACCAACTGGCCGCCCTCCTTGACGATTCCTGCGTTCTGATCGACACGAGCTTGGATTTCCTGGGCGGCATCGGCACAGCGCTGGGCCAGGTTGCGCACTTCCTGTGCCACCACGGCAAAGCCGCGTCCCTGCTCACCGGCGCGCGCCGCCTCAACCGAGGCATTGAGTGCAAGGATATTGGTCTGGAACGCTATGCCATCGATGACCTCGATGATACCGCTGATCTTGTCCGAGCTTTCGTTAAGCTCTTTCATCTTGACCGCCACCAACTCGGCCTTCTCACCGCCCGTCTCGGCACTCTCGCTCACCTCGCGGGTCAGCTGGTTCGCCTGGCCGGCATGTTCCGTGTTCTGCTTCACCGTGGCGGAGACCTGCTCCATGCTGGTCGCCGTTTCCTGAAGGCTCGAGGCCTGCTCCTCGGTTCGCTGGGAGAGGTCAGTATTGCCCGAGGCAATCTGAGCGGAGCCGGTGGCGATGCCATCCGCCGATTGCTGGATGGAAACGATGAGGTCACGCTGCTGGTCCTGCATGGCCGCCAGCGCACGCAGGGCAAGCCCCACTTCGTCCTTCGCCCCGACCTCGATGCGCTGGCTCAGGTCCCCCTTTGCCATCAGCGCGAAGTAATCCATCATCCGCCGCAGCGGCTTACCGATGGAACGGATCAGCCACCCGCTCATGCCTACCGAGACCAGTAGCGCCAACAGAAGCGCGCCGATGATCAGGTTACGCTCGAGCACGTAGTAATCCAGGGCGCTGTTGTACTCCTCGAGGGCGACCCGCTCCTGCAGCTCGATCAGCTCATGGGCCATATCATTAGCTGCCTGGAATAGCGGCATCATCTGTTGCTGATAGACCCGGTTGCCGGCCGCGAAATCGCCTTGGGCATAGTGGCTCAGCGCCACCTGCAAGCCAGAAGTGACAAACTCTTCACGACGCTGCTGGAATACGTCGGCAAGCTGGCTCTCCTCGTCCGTCAGGTAGGTGGCCATGAAGCGCTGCCAGGTGGCGTCTATTTCCTCCGAGTTCCGCGCGATAGCGGACTGCAAGTCGCTGAATGCCCGGGCCTGGTCGCCATCCTGCTCCAAGCGAGGGTCTTGCAGAACGATCTGGCTCATGGCGATGACGTTCTCGCGCATGAGCTCGTCGATTCGCGTGAGCTGTATCGTCGTGATGAGCCGGTCGTCGTAGATGGTCTGGATGGCGCGGTTGCTGGTATTCATGCCGCTCAGGCCAAACCCGCTGACCATGATGAGAAAGGCAAGAAACATGATGCTGAACATGATGAGTCTTGCCCTGATGGTGAGAGTCATTGCCGCCTCCGTATCGATGCACTATGCACGTCTCGCCGACAAATCCTCCGGGAATGCGTCATTCCAGCCTGATCAGAGCCGTTTTCATCAAACGGATTGATGAAATAGCAGCGCCAGAAAAACGTAAAAATAAAACGTTGCTTAGGCAGATCCAGTTGGAAGGCTCACACACAAGAAAATCAGCGAGTCTCAATACCTGATAGCGGCCAATAGCGAGCTAACTTTAGGAAATTTAATTAATTATCATTAGAATTACTTAGCAAAAACAATGCGAATAATTCATGATTATGACTTGAATCAAGTTTTTATCCAAGGCACGTCATGCCGAGGCCACGGCATGGGATCTCGCGGGGGTACATGGTGATCTCTAGTTCATGTTCTTCGCCTGCCTGCCAGTAACCCAGCGGCGTCTCGGGCCACCCCATCGACTTCCTGCACCTGGGCCGGTGGGGCACGGGGCTTCGCGCGCGGCAGCATCTATGACCGGGACGGTCGACTGGTGGCCTCAACCGCCCAGGAGGGGGCTGACCCGCCTGCGTTCATGATCGGCCACTGAGGCGGGCCGCCACGTGTAGGTCACTGAGACGGCCCGATGACGCTGTCGTATCAAGCCTGGATACCGGGCTCTTCCAGGCGCTCGCGTGGCACCGCGCGGGGTGTCGGCACGTCGGTGGAGACCTCCAGCTCGTGCTCTTCCCCCTCCTGCCAGTAACGCAGCCGAGCATCTTCGCCCCTGGGGGTGTCACGCACCAGTTCGAGAAACTGCATGGGCGTGGTCGGGACCTCGCCATTCACCTCGAGTATCAGGGCACCGGGTTCCATGCCGGCTTCTGCAGCTGGGCCATGGGTGTCGCTGACCAACACGCCCTCACGGTCGGGCAAGCCGAGCGCTTCGCGCAGGTCGTCATCCGCCGGGGTCACCGTGATACCCAGTGCGGCCACCACCTGATCGTCCAACCCTTCGTACTCGATCTGCCGCGCCGCCTCCAGCACCTGGGGGGCGACATGTATGCTCGCTCCCGCATACAGCGCCAGGGCGATGGCATCGCTGGGCCGGCTGTCGATTCGCACCGGCTCATCCCGGCCCTGGACGCGCAGTTCCAGCATGCCGAGAAAGGTGTTGTCGACGATGGCATCGACATAGATCCGCTCGAGGGTCACCTCGACGCCCGAGAGGACGTCGCCGAGCAGCTCGTGGGTCATGGGGCGCCGGGATCGCTCGCCGCCCAGACCGTGCAGGATGGCAGCGGCCTCGTTGGGGCCGATGAAGATAGGGATGACATCCTGGGTGCCCGGCTCACGCAAGAGCACCACTGGCGGCCCGCTAAAGCCGGCCACGCCCACGGTGGCGATCTCCACCTCGACCATGTCTCCGGGTTCGGCGGCAAGTTCACGGGCGCCGGCAGCGTGCGCGCCAAGCAGCAGTAGTCCGCCCAGACACAGTGACGACAAGTAGCGCCAGAACAGTGGCAGTTTCATAAGCCTCCTCGAATACCGGCGTTCGGCTGTAGGGGTGTCCCCCTCAGGATGGCACCCGGCCTCGAACTCTGCCATGAGGCTATCACCACAAGGCGACCTCCGGTGATAACGTATCGGGACAACAACAGGAGCCAAGCCCATGAACCGCCAGACTCACCCGCTGCTGTCCCGTCGTCCCTTCAACGAGAAAGGCAAGGTCGTCACCGCAGAGGAGGCGGTCGAGCTGATCCGCGATGGCGATGCCGTGGCCACCGGGGGCTTCGTCGGCATCGGCTTTGCCGAGCATCTGGCCGTGGCGCTGGAACAACGCTTTCTCAAGACCGGTCAGCCGCGGGACCTCACGCTGATGTATGCGGCGGGTCAGGGGGATGGCAAGACCCGAGGGCTCAATCACCTTGGCCATGAAGGGCTGGTGGCCAAGGTGATCGGTGGGCACTGGGGATTGGTACCCAAGCTACAGAAGCTCGCCATCGAGGGGCGCATCCAGGCCTGGAACCTGCCCCAGGGCGTGATCTCGCACCTGTTCCGCGACATCGCCGCCGGCAAGCCCGGCACCCTGACACGGGTCGGTCTCGGCACCTTCGTCGACCCGCGCCTGGGCGGCGGCAAGATCAACGACGCGACCGAGGAGGAGCGAGTCACGCTATTGCCCATCAATGGCCAGGAGTACCTTTTCTATCCGGCCCTGCCGCTGCAGGTCGCACTGCTGCGCGGCACGACCGCCGATACCCTGGGCAACGTGACCATGGAGCGCGAGGCCCTGGTGCTGGAGTCGCTGGCCAT
>SKVX01000567.1 GCA_007129225.1 Halomonas sp. | reverse complement strand
GTGGATGTCTTGCGGCGCCCGGTACCGTAATAGTGCTGTGTCATGGCAATGACCCCCTCAGATGTTCAGTTCTTGCGGCTGCTGGGCGGCGTGCGGATGCTCGGCGCCGGCGTAGACCTTGAGCTTAGAATACATCGCACGTCCCAGGGGGCCCTTCGGCAGCATACCCTTGACAGCGGACTCGATGACACGCTCGGGAGCATGAGCGATCATCTTCTCGAAGCTCATGGAGCGCAGGCCACCCGGATAGCCGGTGTGACGGTAATAGGTCTTGGCCTTCGCCTTGTTGCCGGTGACATGCACCTTCTCGGCGTTGATCACGACGATGTAGTCGCCGGTATCGACGTGGGGCGTGAATTCCGGCTTGTGCTTGCCGCGCAGGCGACGAGCAATTTCGGTGGCCAGACGACCTAGCGTCTTGTCCGCAGCATCGACGACATACCAGTCGCGCTGGACGGACTGCGGCTTAGCAGTGAACGTCTTCATGGATGAAATCACCACAATATATAGATGTATTGGATCCTGCCGCCGGGGCTGCCGACATGGGATCTTCCCTATTCTTCTTGGTTGCCGTCACCAACAGCGACGACAACGATCAAGCGAGGCGGCATTCTACCTGACTCGCGGGCACTTGATAAGAGGCATGTCACGGTTTATGCGGCAGTGCCAGGTACTCGTGGGACTGCATCTCCTGGAGTCGCGACAGGGTTCGCTGAAACTCGAACTCGAGCCGGCCATTCGCGTAGAGCGCCTCGGCCGGCGTCTCGGCGGAGAGCAGCAGCTTGACGCCACGGTCGTAGAACTCGTCGACCATGTTGATGAAGCGCCTCGCCTGGTCGTCGGTTGCCGCTCCCATGCGGGTCACATTGGAAACCAGCACGGTATGGTACTCCCGCGCCAGCTCGATGTAGTCGTTCTGGCTGCGCGGCCCGTCGCACAGCTCGCGAAATTCGAACCACACCACGTCGTCATGGAGCCGGCGCGCATGCAACACACGATGATTGACCTCTATCGACACATCGGTCTCGCCGTCGTGCCCGGCTATCTCGCGAAAGCTGCGAGCGAGCTCGGCGTCGGCCGCGTCGTCGAGCGGCGCATGGAAGATCTCGGCACGCTCCAGTGCCCGCAATCGATAGTCGATGCCCGAATCGACATTGACCACCTGGCAATGTCGCTTGAGCAGGTCGATGGCAGGCAGGAACCTGGCCCGCTGCAGCCCGTCCTTGTAAAGCTCGTCGGGGACGATATTCGACGTCGCCACCAGCACGACACCACGCTCGAAGAGCGCCTCGAGGAGGTTGGCCAGGATCATCGCATCGGTGATGTCCTTGACGAAGAATTCGTCGAAACAGATGATCCGCGCCTCGGCAGCGAACTTGCCGGCGATCAGTGTCAAAGGGTTCTTCTCGCCCTTGTAATGTTCGAGCTCATTGTGCACACGCTGCATGAAGCGATGAAAATGGGTGCGCATCTTGTCGGGAAACGGCAACGACTCATGAAAGGTATCGACCAGATAGGTCTTGCCGCGCCCCACTCCCCCCCAGAGATAGAGCCCCTGAATCGCCGGCAGTGCTGGCGCTGCATCCGGCTTTTCGCGCCGGCCGAACAGGCCTGCCACCCGCGACTTCAGGCCGCGGCTGGTAGTAACCGCCCTCGGCTCGGCCCGCGGCATCGCCACCAGCTGATCGAAGAGGCGCTGCAGGTGCATGACAGCCTGCTCCTGGGCCGGGTCGTACTGGAAACCTTCACGCTCGATATCGGCACGATAACGCGCCAGTGGCGTAATACCGGAAGTCGAATGAGTGTCCACCGGGGTCGCAGTCGCACACATGGCAATTCCTTGCTGACTTGGCTCATAAGTAGGCAGGCTCGGCATTATACGCACCCCGAAGCCTTTCCGCAGAATATCGCTGGCCGACACTGCGTTGACCGGCCGACCGCCCACACCCCTATAATGGGACGCCAGACGACCGAGTGCGGCGCCATGCCGACACCACGCGCTCAGCGTGTACCAGCTTCAGGGGGAAAACCACGTGGAATACGGCAACATCAACTGGCTCGTCGCCATCGTCAGCCTGCTGGCCGGCCTGGGCCTCGGCGGCCTGGGCTACCATCTGTTCGGCGCCTCCGCGAGCCGCCTGCAGCAACAGCGACAGCAGCTGGCGGAACGCGAGCGGGAGCTGAGCGAGCTCAAGGAGGGTCTGGGAGAGCATTTCAGCCAGGTCGGCATGATGGTCGCCAACATCCAGCGCGAGATGCGCACGCTCGAACACCGCGTTACCGAAGACGCCAACACCCTGAACTGCGAGTCGCCTGTCACCCGCCGTCTCGATCTGGCCGAGCAGAAAACGCTCGCCCCCCAGTCCGACGAAATACCCACGCCCCGCGACTATGCCGACGGCACCGGCGGCACCCTATCGGAAGATTTCGGGCTCAAATCCGACTCAGACTCAGAGACCAGAGACGCCCCGCAGCCGCCACGCTACTGACGGCACACGGCATGGCAGGGAGGGCCCCAGCCCGGCATCATGCCGGGTTGTCGATGTCGACGAAACGGTGCTCGATGCCGAACTCCCGAACCAGCCATTCCCCCAGCGCCTGAACGCCATAGCGCTCGGTGGCGTGATGTCCGGCTGCCAGGTAGTGGATACCGAGCTCCCGCGCCAGGTGGGTGGTGCGCTCGGATATCTCACCCGAAATAAAGGCGTCGGCGCCGGCCTCCCAGGCCCGGGCGATCATGTCCTGCGCTCCCCCCGTGCACCAGGCCACACGCCTCACCGCTCCCACACCCGGCGCCTCGACCAGCAGAGGTTCCCGCCCCAGGCAACCCGCCACATGGCCGGCCAAATCGCCAGCCCCTCGCGCTTCCGGCAGGCGGCCCATCCACAACAGCCCTTCGCCGATCTCGCCATCGGCGCAGCCCTCCACCTGGAACCCCAGCCGACGAGCCAGCTCGGCGTTGTTCCCCAGCTCGGCATGGGCGTCCAGGGGCAGGTGATAGGCCAGCAAGTTGATATCGTTGATCAATAACGTGCGCAGGCGGCGCTGCTTCATGCCGGTGATGGCAACCGGCTCGTTCTTCCAGAAGTAGCCGTGATGCACCAGCACAAGGTCGGCCCCCCAGGCCACCGCTTCATCAAGCAGCGACTGACAGGCGGTGACGCCGGTCATGACGCGGGTGATGCGAGCGCGCCCTGCCACCTGTAGCCCATTGACCGTGTAATCCTGAAAGCGCTGCACATCGAGCAGGGCGTCACAGGCCCTCACCAGGTCATCGCGGGAAATCATTCAGCCCTCCGGACAGCGGTTCGCTTGGAATGTTAGGATAGCGTCATTGTAACGACTGCGCGGAGCGGCATCGACTGCTCCCCTCCAATCAGGAAAGCACCGCATGCGTCGTCCATTATTCGCCTATGCACTTCCCGTCCTCATCGGCGTGCTTCTGGCCATCGTACTGCTCAATACCTTCCCGCAACTCCTGGGGCCTTCCCAACCCGCCCCCACCTCGGCGCCGCCCGCCATTGAAGCCCCCGGGGAGCTGCAGCAGCCGGTATCGCGTGCCACTCCCGAGGTACGCCAGGCCGAGCCCCTGAGCCGTATGCAGGGGCCGGTCAGCTATTCGGAGGCAGTGGAAAAGGCCGCCCCGGCGGTGGTCAATATCTACTCGTCACGGGTCGTCGCTCTCGAAGAGCACCCGATGATGTCAGACCCCTTCTTCCGACAGTTCTTCGGCGACGACCTGCCCAGTCAACAGCGTTTTCTCTCCAGCCTGGGCTCCGGCGTCATCGTCAGCGAAGACGGCTATGTGCTAACCAACCATCACGTGATCGACGGTGCCGACGAAATCCAGGTGGCCCTGCGTGATGGTCGTGAAACCCTGGCAGAGGTCATCGGAACCGACCCGGAGAGCGATCTGGCCGTTCTGCGCATCGATCTGGAAGATCTCCCGGTGATCACTCTCTACGACACGGAGGATGTGGCGGTAGGCGACATCGCCATGGCCATCGGCAACCCCTTCGGCGTGGGCCAGACCGTGACCATGGGTATCATCAGCGCCACCGGGCGCACCCACCTGGGCCTGAGCGCCTATGAAGACTTC
>SKVX01000118.1 GCA_007129225.1 Halomonas sp. | reverse complement strand
ATGCCGCCGATTGCGAACCGGCCTCGCCGCCATGCCTGCGCAGCGAGCTACCGCCTAACTGATTACCTGACCAGAGCCTGGCATACGACCATCAGCAAGGGCTAGGCGTTGGTGTTGCGGCCCAATGAACGGCCTGTATGTTCGGCGCCACGCAGAGACACCCAGCAGGCAAGGCATAGCCCCAGATAGCCACTCAACCCGACGGGGTCTCGCAGCATCGACTGGCTCAGGCCAAAATCGATGTAGGCGACGCCGACCATCATACCGGCGCCGGCCATCAACTGTGTCTCCGCGGAGCCCGCTGAGCGCAAGCGGCGCCAGAAGAGCCATATAGGCACCCCATAAAACAACAGCAGCGTCGAGACGCCTAGCAGGCCGCGCCGGGCGGCGGTATCGATGACATCGCTGTGCAGTTGTCGAAAACGGTGGACTCGAGGAGTGATCTCACCGCGCTCGATCAGGACGTGCAACTGCCGCGTCACGCCCCGCTCCCCCCAGCCCAGCAAAGGCTTCTCACGCCATAGCAGCAAACCGCCTCTCCACATTTCCAGCCGCAGCCCTACCGATCCCCGTGCCTCGCCCCCCTGGAACTGCTGGGCCTCACTGACCCCCGCAGCGACACGAGGCATCACATTGCTATTGGGAAGAGATAGCGCCACGAAAAACAGTACAGCCAGCGAGGCAATCGCACCGTATCTCCACGACGCAGGCAGCAAGCCTCTAGAGGCGCGGAACCAGAGCAGAAAGAGAAAAGGCAAGGCAACCCAGCCTCCTCTCGTGCCGGACAGCAGCGACCCAACAATCCCGAACAGGCCAGCCAGCAGCGCCAGCAAGGCCAGGCCGGGCGAGCGTGCGTGGCCACGTCTCAAGCACCACACAAGCGCCAACAGCGAAAGGCCACCCAGCAGTAGAGAGAGATTGCCGAACGGAATCGCATTGAGATCGTTACTGGCCCTCGCCCTCCCCAATACAAGCCGCTCGTAGAGGGCAATACAACCGGCGCCCAGGGCCCCGGTGCACACCGCCACCCAGAACACGCGCACACCCGGGGGGTAACGCAGCAACCAGATCAGAAAGCCGGCAGCCAGCAGCGGCCAGAACGGCAGTGGAATCATCCAGCCAGCGGAATCCAGTGGCCACTGCCTGCTGAGCACCACATCCAGCAACCAGAGCCCCCCATAAGCAACAAGCACCAGGAGCCAAAGCCAGTCGTCGCGCTCGAGTTTGGCCGGGGCGGCCCCCCTTCTCGACATCCACCATCCCATGACGGCAGAACCAGGCCACAGAATCGCCAGCCCAAGCAAGGGCACCCCCCAGTGGGCCCAGCGAACTACCACCAGTAGCGAAACAAAAAGCCACAGCAGCAAAGCCCGTATCGCCACTTGCGAATCATGGCGTTGCATCCAGATCATCTATCGTCGCCGTCGGCCAGTGTTCAGCTAGTATCTCTTACCAGCAGCCCTTTCGACAGTAACTGTTGCAGTAGAGCGCTCATGTCGGATTCGAGCTGCTCGCGGGACACCTTATATCGCTCCAACAGCCCCTCGATAGTCACCTCCATCGAGCCCCGCTTCATCAGCATCTGCCAGAAGTCAGCGGCGATGCCGGCCAGGCCAAGAACATTGCCCACATCGTCAGGCTGTTGGGGAATCTTGGCCACTATCACGTCATCACCCAGGCAGCACCAGAGAACACGACTCGCGGCTCGAATATCGGCCTCGGGTGACGGCACATTCAGGATTCGTTGCGGAAGTGCCACCGCATCAGCGCCACTCTCGAGTCGGCGCAGCAGCAGGCGACGCTTCAGGCAGCGCGACGGCGGCACCACATCCCAGCCTTCCACGAAGCGTCCTTCTTTTTCGTCCCATTGGCGCGTTTGCGGCGTGCACCAGGCAAAGGCCACTCCCAGGGGCTGCCCGATCCAATAGGGGGCATCCCCCAGCCGAGCGAGACGTTGCTGATACCAGGCGCTGTAACCCGCCTCGCCCGGGTCCGGAGACGTATCCTCAAGGGTTGCACCGGCCAGACAGGCCAATACCCTGGGCTCACATGACGTAATACCGGCGCAAAGGGTCTCTGGAGCATAGAGAGGACAGAACACCACGGAATCTGACGCAACACGGCTCAGGCTCTCGCGGAACCGGGTACCGGAAAGGCTGCAGTCATCGATCACGAACAGCGTCTTGTCCGGTGAAGCAGCGTCTAGCGTGGTGAGCTGGTCGGGGCGCAGGTCCAGATGGTAGGCCAGCATGCCCAGAACGATGAGGCCACCACGGGGAATGGCCGCAAACTGGGCGGCATTCAGGTTGTCTCTGCCGAAGGCCGACAACAGCCGATCGGCCAGCTGGCCACACACGGCCTCTGCCCGCGAATAGTCCACGATCTCGCGCTTCTCCAGGAGGAGATCGAGTTGGTCCTGCAACTCCCCCAGCAGCAACTGCTGTTCATCGGTAAAGGTGCCCACCACCGCCAGCAGCGGCACGGGATCATAACGGCCGATCAATACCGCGCCGGGCAGCCGGGACCAGAGTGGGTTGGCACGAATGGAAGCGATCAACTCCTCAAGTGCCGATACCAGATCCGCCTGCCCAGTTGCGGAGAGTAGCCTGGCAGCGGGCACATGAGCCCCATCATGAAGGCATACCACCAGGTTGGCATCCGGCACCGTCAGGCCCCAAGGTCATGGACGATGGCAGCATGGACATCCGCCAGATGATGAAAACCGTTCGGATAGCGCAGGCGCCTGACGGGCACGGCGCGTGCGACCCGCACCAGATGCTCGAAGCGGGCCCGCCGGATGGGTGTCGACTCGATGATATGTTCCAGGAAAGCGTGCTGGGCCAGTTCCACCACCGCCCTGGCAGGCGGCAGGGTCTCAAAGGTCGGACGCACGCCGCTGCCTCTTTCCAGCAGGTAAATCGCGCCGACCCGGCGAGGGCCGAGATCGAAGGTCCCGAGGTCTGCCACCGGTACGCTGAGCTTGGTAAAGCCGGGATGGAAAAGAGGGTATGCCCCGTGATGCCCTTTCGCAAAGCGCTCCAGCTGCTCGGGGGTCAGCTTGACCTGGGGGAAGGCCGAGCGACAAAGCACGGCCCCATCGCTTCCCTCCACCGCGGCAATGTCATCCGCCATCAAGGGAAAACCCGAGGCAGCCATGGACGACACCATGCTGCTCTTGCCTGCGCCCTTATGGCCGGCCAGCAGCACGGCCTTGTCGCCAATGACCAGGGCCCCCGCATGCAAGGCGAGCACGCCCTGCTGCTCCAGATAGCACGCCATGACGTGCCCCAGCAGCAACACATCGACCATGAAAGCCAGGCTCGAATCGACCAGACGACAATCGATCTCCCCCTGTCGCAGGGAGAAATCGGCAATCTGCGGGAAACGCATCAACCACGTCGAATCGTCGATCTCGAAAAGTTGAACAGCGGGATCACCGGACGCGTTGAGGCTGGGGCTAAGGTACAGGGTCCTGCCGGCAAAGGGCTGGGGCTCGGCTTGCCGACATGTAAAGATAAGCTCTGGTTCTGCATCCGAGGTTGATGTCGCCATCGGCGTGGCCAGCTCGAGATCGGCAAGGGTCTCGTACCCGAACAAACGAAAGCGCGGCATCGACACCTCCAACACAATCAGAGAAGAGTGGAGCACCTAGCACACGAAACCTCCATTCCCCTCCCCCAAAACATAAAGGGCGTGGACTGATGCCACGCCCAAGACAGGGAACCCGGGAAGAATGCCGAACTATCGATCGCGGCGACCGGGCTTATCAAACCCGAGTGTCGCACTACCGTCCTCGCGCCCGACGGAGTTTCCCGCCGGATTGTAGGCAAGATCCCCTGAGCCGCCGGACCCACCGGCGCGGGTCATGCTGGACACTTCACCCCAAACGCGCAGCTCGGCCGGTTGATAGGGCCGTTTATCGGTGTTCGTAACATCTTGATTGTTTAGCACTTTCATAGTGTCATCATCCAACTATTTCTGTGATGAGGGTACAATGCAAGGTACGTTCACATGTACAGGGAGTGGTCGAACACAAATTAGAAAGTCAAAATTGAACTGAAAGACAACTTAACATCACAGATATTTACATCATAGGTTGAAAAATCT